>JABGPX010000639.1 GCA_018644745.1 Spirochaetales bacterium | reverse complement strand
TAGAAGCGTCCCTCCGCAGGATGGGACATTACGATTTCTGGTCGGACAAAATTCGCCGCTCTGTACTCCTCGATTCCAAAGCTGATCTACTGGTGTACGGCATGGGTGAAACTCAGGTCCGGGAAATCGCCCGACGATTGGCTGCCGGAGAAAGAGCAAAAGACATAGATGACATCCCGGGAACCGCCTACAGGAGGTCCTCTGTCCCGGAAGGAGAGCCCGGCATCGACTATCTCCTGCTGCCTGAGTTCGATGAGATCAGCAAAGAAAAGAAGAGCTACGCGGAAAGTTTTATCATTCAATATAAGCAGAACGACGGTGTGCGAGGCAGACGGCTCGTAGAGCCGAACGGCAGTCAGTATGTAATCCAAAACCCTCCGGCCGCTCCTCCGGAACAGGCTGAGCTCGATCGGGTATATGAGCTCCCTTATCAGCGCCTTGCCCATCCAGCCTACAAAAAGCATGGCGGGGTTCCTGCAATTCAAGAAGTGCAGTTCAGCTTAACCAGCTCCCGCGGATGCTTTGGAGACTGCAGTTTCTGCGCGCTGGCCTTTCACCAGGGCCGTCGAGTCTACAGCAGATCTCATGAATCCCTTGAAAGTGAAGCAAAGGCACTGATTGATATGGATGATTTTAAGGGGCATATCCACGACGTGGGCGGCCCAACGGCCAATTTCCGAACACCTTCATGTACAAAGCAGCTCACCAAGGGCCTGTGTGAGGACAAGCAATGCCTCTACCCGGGTCCTTGTAAAAGCCTCGAGGTGGATCATTCTGATTACCTTGGATTGCTCCGAAAGCTGAGAAAACTGCCGGGGATAAAGAAGGTCTTTGTGCGATCAGGAATTCGGTATGATTATCTGATGCATGATCGAAACACCCCGTTTCTCGAAGAGCTGGTAAAACACCATGTAAGCGGTCAATTAAAAGTAGCGCCCGAGCATGTCGATCCGACGGTGCTCCAGGCTATGGGGAAACCCGGGAGAGAAGTATTCGACCGCTTTGCCGACAGCTTCAACATGTTGAATAAAAAGTTGGGGAAAAAGCAGTTTCTTGTTCCGTATTTCATCTCCAGCCACCCGGGCTCTGATATGAAAGCGGCGGTAGCTTTGGCAGAATACCAGCGAGACAAGAAATATCGAATCGATCAGGTTCAGGATTTCTATCCGACCCCGGGAACTCTGTCTACCTGTATGTACCACACAGGAATAGATCCGCGAACCATGAAACCGGTGTATGTTCCGAAAGGCGGCCGGGAAAAGAATCTTCAACGGGCGCTGCTGCAATATTTCAAGCCGGAGAACTATGGAAAGGTGCGGGAAGCCCTCAAAATCGCAGGCAGAACTGATCTAATCGGCCGGGGCGGGAAATGCCTTGTTCCTTACGAGTCTCGATAGCTCTCGAGTTCGGATGCAGATCTTATTGTTTTAGCTGATTTATATTCCGGTGTGAGAAGCTTCTGATAGGTTTCGGTGCCGAAACGCTGGCCAATAAAAAGCACGGTTCCTGTATCAATCTCGCTTCTGATTACTCTTCCAGCGGCCTGGAGTACTCTGTTCATCCCCGGATAAATGTAAGCGAAAGAGAAGCCATTACCGAACTTCTCCTTGTAGTACAGCTTCATAAGGTTGCCCTCATCGGTAATCGCCGGCAGACCTACTCCGATAATCACCGCAGCAACAAGACGCTGACCAACAAGGTCAATTCCCTCGCCGAATATTCCACCGAGTACGGCGAAGGCAATAACACCGTCGGGATGCTCCGCTGAGAAAGCCTCAAGAAACTCACGTCGTCCGAAGTCGTCCATCCCTCGTTCCTGTACGAGGATCTCGTACTCAGGGCTCTTCTCAGCCAGTTCGTTATTCACCATTTCTAAATAAGCATATGACGGGAAGAAAAATATACAGTTGCCCCGACCGTAAAAGGACTTTACATACTCGACTATCGGTTTGACAGTTAGATCACGATCCCGATATCGGGTGGATATTTTGCTATCGATAAAAACGCCAAGATTTTCACGGGGAAACGGTGAGTCAAGGGAGAGGGTAACGACGCGTTCGCCTCCATCGATAAGGCCGGTGAAATACTCGAAAGGTGTCAAAGTCGCTGAAAAGAAAACAGCGGCCCGGCATCTATCGGTTATCCTTCGTAGGAAATCAGATGGATCGATACAGAGAAGTTTGACTAATACATCACTTCCGCCTAGCTCGGCGAAAAAACGGTGGCCCGCGCTCTGAAGATCTGAAACAACCGAATACTGGAGGAGTAAGCGATACAACACGGTAATCTCATCAGGAATCGGATCTCCCCGCAATCCGGAAAAATAGTTGGTCAGGTGTTCAAGAATTTCGGCAACATTCTCCTGAAACTCGGTATCGATGTCATCCGCGACCCAGAACCGAAGACTTTCCTCCTTCATGGTGTTACGCAAAGAAATGAAATAAGAGTTCATCCGCTTCAAGCCGTCTGACAGCTCGGGATGGTCCTCTGGATCGACCACCTTCTTCGCCGCGTGTACATGGCGTTTACGCACGATGCCGCTGAACATCTCTCTGCTCCGGTCTACCAGGTTATGCGCTTCATCAACCAGAAGGACATAGCCCTTGGGATCGCCGTACTGGAAAAACCTGCGCAGATACACCATGGGGTCAAACACATAATTGTAATCGCAAATAATAACATCTGAAAAGAGAGAAACATCAAGAGAGAGCTCGTAGGGACACAATGTGTAGAGGCGTGCCAATGCTTCAATTTTCTCCCGGGTATATCCAAGTCCCGGCCGGCTGCTCACTTCCCGGAGCGCATCAGGAAGTCGATCATAATAGCCTTGAGCAAAGGGGCATGAATCAGGTTCACAAATCTCGAGGTTCAGAAAGCAAATCTTTGCCCTTGCGGTGATGGTTATTGACCGAATCTGCGACCCTGCGGCGCGGGTCAGCTCGAGGTAATTTTCGGCGTTCCGCTGCTGGGTGGTACGGGCGGAAAGGTAGAAGATAAGAGAAGCGTGCCCGTTGACGATGCTCTTCAGGGCGGGAAAAAGCGCAGCGGCAGTTTTCCCAATGCCCGTTGGAGCCCGCACAAAAAGCTTTTCCTTATTTTGAATTGCCCCGTTTACTGCCTCCATGAAGCTCATCTGTCCCTCACGGATCGATGGGAAAGGGAACTCCCCTGCAGCGAGAGTGGCGTCGCGGGAGGCTCTTCTCCGGATCTCGATAATCAATCCATCGATATAGCTGTCTACCAGCGACGTGAAGAACTCGCGCAGATCTTCGGATGAATATTCATAGGCAAAAATCTGCTCGCGTGACGACGCCATACTGAAATAAGTAAGATCCACTCGTATGTTATCGAGTGAGTTTTGCTCCGCGTATATCGCCGCATAAATCCGGGCCTGTGCGAGATGCCGGTCGTTTGGTTCAATATCATCAAGCGGAAAGCGGCTGGTCTTAATCTCCTCGATAATTGTTTCACCATCAATGACTGTAAGACCGTCGATCCGGCCGCGGATGAGCAAACTCAAATCACTTGTGACATACGAGTATTTTAGAGTTATTTCTGATTGATATTCTTCGCCTCTTGAACCCTGGACTTCAAGGTGCGCTTTCTGTCCGTCTCTTTCCATCCTCCGGATTTTCGAAGCCGTCTGGATACTGCCGCCGGGAAATGCGAAGGCGGCGAGTTCTCGTACCGATACTTCAGCCCGGG
>JABGPX010000809.1 GCA_018644745.1 Spirochaetales bacterium | reverse complement strand
AATAGAAGAACGTAACGAGGAGAATAAGGGTTGGCAGCATGAGAAGATATAGAGGAGCGGCTTTTCGCCAGGTGTTTCCTCTATCGGATAATGAATTCATTCGCTATTCCTCCAGGTGTACGCGTTTGTCTTTGACACCCACAAAACCTTCCCCGTCGGCCGACGCCTGCGTCGCATTGCCGCCAGTATATAGGATTGTACCATTTTCATCTAATACACAATTGCCCGCCTGATACTGCCAGAATATTACATTGTCGTGATGGTGAGTTCCTTTGTGATCAGTGCAAAAAACTGAACAATATCGTCACAATTGCAGGTATTGCCCCTGATTTCGGCGTTTTAATCGTACTATCTTGACATCCTGGTTTTCCGAGCATACCCTTTGAGAGCACAATCCACTCTCTATTGAGATGAGGCAGTGATCTACTATTTTAGCAAAAATGACATATTCCATAGCCCGGAACTACCGGTAGATGTCTTTCGGGTACTCCACGACGAATCGATGCCCATGCACCGGCATGAGTTTTCCGAGCTGGTGATTGTAACCCGCGGTGAGGCGCTGCATATCAATAATACTCATGAGCATCTCATTATGATGGGAGATGTTTTCGTTGTTCATCCATCAGGTTCTCATGGATACGAGAATGTGAAAAAACTCGAGCTGATAAATATTCTTTTTTCGCAAGATCTCCTTACCCTGCCTCGAACCTACCGAACCGCTGATGGAAGTGAGGAATGGAAAAGTGTGATGCCCGGAACCGGGGAGCAAGACTCGAGTGATCCAAATCTATTGTACCTGAAGCTTGATACCGACAGGCTGGTCGAGGTCAATGAATTGATTAGAGAGTTGGAAGAAGCCGCCGCGCTGAGAGGAGCCGGCTCTATGTGCCTAGTCACATCCAGCTTTTTGAAAATAATCGGCACATTGCTGGGATGGTATTCAGATATCCGAAAACAGAGGCCCAGGCTCGATTATCAGGTATCGCGGGCATTTTCCTTTATCGCGGACAATTATACTCAGCCCGTCTCGTTGACCGATCTTACCGATACTGCCGGAATGTCCAAAAGCAGCTTAACCCGGGCATTTCGAAAATCCGCAGGTCTTACACCGATTGAATACGTAATAAGTTACCGTATTCGTCAGAGCTGCCGGCTTCTCCAATATACCGATAAGAATGTTACCGAGATCGCCTTTGCGAGCGGCTTTTCCGACAGCAATTACTTTACGCGCAAATTTCATGATTTGATGGAGCTTACTCCTCTGGAATTCCGCCGGCAAAGCAGGAAAAAGGAGCCTCCTTTTGACGCCACCCTTCCTCAGCCATCGGAAAGCTCCCTGAGCGGCGGCAGTCCCAATTAAGTATCAATCTATAATTGACTGATACGTAGTCGTTCTGAAATCTGTACCAATCTGATATTTACCTGCGGGTTGGTACTGAGCCATTTGTATACCAATCAGTTCCTCTACCGGGTCGATCCAGAAATACGTGCTTGCGGCGCCTCCCCATCCAAACTCGCCGACTGATCCGGCTATGTGAGCCATACCGGGATCTAGCATGACTCTGACCCCCAATCCATACCCGAGACCCGGCTGAACCATTCCGCCGATATCATAGGGTAGTAATTCCGGGGGCAGGTGGTTCAAGCACATCAATTCAACGGTTTTTCGGCCGAGAACTCTCACTCCCTCGAACTCACCTTTCCCGAGCAGTGCCGCACAGAATCTGTAATAATCCTGAGCGGTCGATACCAGGCCGTGCCCTCCTCGGAAACTATTATGCGGCTTTGTGACATAATCGCTCTCAGAATCAGAAAGCAGAACATTCCAATTCTCTTCGAGGGCTTTGGCGTTTTCTTCGGGCGTCGATTCCACATCTATATTAAATGCGCCGTACATAGAAGTCAGGCGAGCCGCTTTTCCCGGGGGCACATAGAATCCGGTGTCATTCATTCCAAGGGGAATAAGCAGCTCATCCTGGAGAAATTCACCAAAGCTTTTACCGCTGATTATTTCGACGAGACGGGCTGCAACGTCCTGAGAAAAACCGTACATGAATCGTGTTCCAGGTTGAAAAACCAGCGGGGTTTTCAATATCCCTTCTACAAGATCTTGCAAACTGGTATTCGAAAGATGAATATGCTTGTTGTACGCTTCTGCTATTGGTCCGGGTACCGAACCCGGATAGGTCAGCCCCGATGTGTGGGTGAGAAGATGCCAGATGTTCATCTGCCTCGACTGATTTACATAATCGGTCCCGTCAAATACCATCATACTGTCGATACCGGGAATAAAACGGGATACCGGATTTGTTAATTGAAACTCACCTTGCTCATAGAGCATGAGAAGAGCCGCGCAGGTTACCGGCTTGGTCATAGAGTAGATACGGAAGAGTGAATCCTGTTTCATCGGCGAGCCGGATTCCCGAGAGGAATTGCCATAACATTCCAAATGAACGATCTGCCCTCTACGCGCAAGCAATGTAACTGCTCCCGCAATCTTGTCCTCGGTTATGTATTTTTCAATGGCCGGGCGAGCGCGGCCAAGTCGTTCCGAAGATAATCCGACTGCTTCTGGTTCTCTCATAATGCTGCTCCTCGTCTTGAAGGATTTTGTTTTATATTTATGGTTTGACGGGTTCTACGCCATAAGAAAAAAGGCTAAAGACAGGATTATTTCGTCATCTTCATTTTTTTTTTTATTTCTTGACTGAGATACGGCTAAAACCTATGCTTTCTTAATGCTGAAGCAGGTTTTCCGTTTTACCGCAATTTTGCTATTTATGGCGATTTCTTTTCCTCTGTTCGCTGAGGAAGAGGTAATCCGAGAAATGAAAATGATATCCATAGCATTCAACATGGACAACCTAACTCCGGCAAATGCGGAATTACGCGCGGGATTGGACCTGGAAGGATTCCTGCTTCTTGGAATTCTGTGGGATCTTGGTTTCACCACCGAGGGAGGGGATTCTGCCACGGAGCTTGCGGTCGGGGTTTGGACCAGCGCAAACCTGCTGTCAGAGGAAAACGGGCTGCCGATTTCGTTTGGGGTAAGTGGGGATTTTCGAAAGATGCGGACGCTGAGCACTTATCTTGACACGAATGATCTCGTAAAAAGCGGGAGCGGTTATAAAATCGGCGCCGTTTTATCAAAGAACTTCCCGATAAATGAAACTTCAAGTCTTGATTTGGCTCTGGACGGGTTCTATCAATTCGACACCTATACACTCGAGGCTCGGGCCGGGTCCGGAATCACGTTTGAAACCCAGATATCACCTTATACGAATTATACCTACGGCATTACAGCAACGTATGTAAATGTGCTGGCCGAGGACATCGCGATATCATACCGGTTGGCCATTCATCTGGATAAAAACCTGCGTTTTATCTACGGTCCTGGTTTTGGATTTAACGCACGTTAATTGGCATGAAAAGTGCTATATAAAGGCTAGAAGGAGTTAAAATGAGCAGAAAACAAGGATTGTTTACAATTTTGGTTGTGCTGTTTGCCACAATCACCGCAGTAAGTGGATTTAGCCAAGACGTAGTGGTTGCCGCCGCACTAAATGTGGATATAGTCGTGAGCGCGGTGGCCGCGATGACGGTATCCGCTACCGACGTGAGTTTCACCGTTGGTGCCGTCGCACCGACCGCAGGTGAGTTTCCGGCTATCGTCGCAACCGCACCCCCCACGTATCTCCAGTATTCCTC
>JABGPX010000296.1 GCA_018644745.1 Spirochaetales bacterium | reverse complement strand
GAAGCGATTGATTGAACGGAAATAATAGGATCGTTTGTCCCTACGAGCGTCAGCAACGGCGGGTCCGTTACATCCAAGTAAGTAACCGGACTTGCATCTCTGTATGCGTCTGGTACATCCTCTGGAACCCCGCCAAGCAAAAGAACTATTGTTCCGCGGTGGGTTTCTCTGTAAGCTCTCGCGAGATCGGGGGGTCCCGCCAAGTTTACTACAGCTTGAACGCTGCTGGAATAATCCAAATACTCTCGGTCTCCATCAAACCCGGCGGCAGAATCTGTAACACCAAGGAGCAAGGCAAGGTGCCCCCCAGCTGAGGAGCCGACGGCACCAATTCGGTCTGGATCAATGCCGTATTTCTCGGCGTTGGCCCTTAGCCAGCGAACTGCACACTTTACATCCTCTATCGCTGCCGGAAACTTATTACTGCTTCTTGTGACAAGCCTGTAGTCTACCTTAGCGATAACGTAGCCCCGTTGCGCGAAGACCCGTGAAATTCCCGGCGCATAATTTCTGTTAAATTCCATCCAGTCTCCCCAATGCAGTGATATGATCGCGGGAAACGGACCTTTCTGGGAAGTAGGCCAGGCGATGTCCAGCTTCAAATCGATTCCGTCCACGGTGGAATAGACAATCCCGTCTTCCCTTTCGTGGGTGTGTTCCTTCTCGCTTGTTTGCAGAGACTGACAAGTGCTAAAGAGGAGGATGCCACCCAACACCAGAATGGGCACGGTCTTTTGGATTTTCATTTTCTTTCCTCATGTTTAGATTTACAGAAAGCATAGTGCATCAGTCATATAGATTGCAAATCGCTGGAAGTAGACAGAAGCACCATTATGGGCAGTTGAAATGGCGGTGTTTTGAGATAAACAATGAAGTGTTAAAACGCCGTGACGGCGATGAACCTCTGCATGAAGATACTTACATATTAAGTAAGAATTAGTGTAACCTAGAAGATATGAAAAAGTACATTCTGCTGATTACGACGATCGTTGTATTATTTATTTCGGGCTGCGCGACCTTCCAGTCTCCCAAGGTGTTAGAGAAAGGAGAGCAGTCATTGACACTAAGCGCTTCTGCAACTCTTTCGCCAACTCTTCCTGTGTTTTTCGACATTGACGTGAGCTTTCGAACTTATATCGCAGAGCGTCTTGATGCGGGTTTGCAGTTCACAGGACCCTATTACTCGGCAACTGCTGACGTAAAGTACCAGATCCTGACCGAACCCTTCTACCTCGCGGCGAGTGTTGGCGCTGGTGTTATTGTCTCAGGATACATAGCACAAGCGCTGCTTATCGGCGGTACCGAAACTTTCTATATAGGGATCAAGCCTCTATCGGCGTTTACGAAGAGTTCTCCGATAGGTGGCATGATACTCGCCGGAACCACCTTAGGTGAGAATCGCAATTTCATTATCGAGGCAAATGCTGGCTACTTGCCTGGCTACGATTATGGCTACTTGTTTGGCTACGAGGACAAGTACGGAGGACTGTTCGCGGCAATAGGCGCGGGGTTGCGATTTAAGTTTTGACTGCTGTGTGTACTTAAAACTGCCTCTTTCTGTAAATTTGATAGTTGATAGAATTATCTCAAAAACTACCCGAAGTAGACAGAAATGCCATTGTGAACCTCTTCTTTACCCTTTCCGAAGGAAACGGGTGGGCGAAATGTGCCGGCTACTCGTCAGCAGTGCTGGCGACCAACTCAAATGTTTCAACCGCTTCTGTTTTCAAGAGTTCTATATGCCTTTTGATGATCTGGTGAGCCTCTGGATGTTCACTCCACGAGGCTTGCCATTTTTCCTGTACCTCCATTGGGAAGTTAAAACCCGCCCTCACCAGATCGGGATTAGGGCGGGTGGATTGTGCTTAGTCTTTTATTCCGCGACTTTATAGTATTGGTGTGCCAGAGAGTCCCATACATAGTATTTTCTGGCTTCCTTATGAAGAGAATCAACCTCTTTACCCTTATCGGTATAAGCTTCTGAAGCGGCCAAAGACTCAAACTCCATCATCATGACAATTTTATTTAGTTCAGCGGCAGTCCCGGTTCCTCGTCGCAGTATTCGTGTAGGAATGCCGTTTTTGGTATGGGCCACCGCAAGCTTTTTACTCACTTCCATTGCTTCTGCCACCTTTCCTTCGACCGCCTCATAAGACCATATTTGGATAATCATGCTTTCTCTCCTCGCTGTTTAGATTTGAAGAAAGTTTAGTGCATCAGTCATATAGATTGCAAATCGGCGGAAGTTGACAAAGAGAGGATAAGGGCCGGCGAATTGTGCTATGATGACGAGTAATAACAGAATGATGTGGCGGAGAGGAATCTTGTTAGGTTTACCGCAAGGTGAAGTATTTCTCGTAGATTACACTCCTGAATGGGCTGCTGAATATGAAAATGAATCCGCGTCTATTACAGAGATTGTTGGACGTTATATAAAAGAAATACATCACATCGGCAGTACAGCAGTTCCTGGTCTCAGCGCCAAACCAATCATCGATATGGCTATAGTCCTGTTCAAATACGACGATGGCTTTCGCTGCGTTGACCCCCTGAAATTTATTGGCTATAGGCATCGGATTATTCCTGATTTACCGGACAGGCATTATTTCAGCAAAGGGAATCCCCGAACCCATCAGATTCATATGTATGGACCGGCCAGTAGATATTTTCACGAGCAGATAACATTTAGGGATATGCTTCGATCCGTTCCTGAAATATTGAGAGATTACCAGCAGCTCAAGCTGGATTTGTCACAAAAACACGGGAAAAACAAGCTGGCTTATGCAGACGCAAAGACGACATTCATAAAATCGATACTGAACGCCACATAGCTGGTGCAGCAGATTTGGCTATTGTCACGATTCCGCAATAGAATCCTATCGAAATTGGTTGAGAGAAGACTGGTCGATGACCACAGAAGACTTGCTGGTATTGTTGCCGGATCTTTCCAGTTCGGATTCAACATGCATCATTGAAGGGCACCGATTGCCCGCGGACGGAGTACAATACCTCTTGAGTAATCCGCAACATGCTGTTTGGCTTGCTCCTTCTCGCTCGGTAGTTGAAGGGCGAATTGGGCCGTGGGGTCGTATGGCAGAAGGTTTTACTGATCCGGAGGCCGGAATGCGTCGAATAACGGAAAGGTTTCATGGTGTGTCCGAGTACTTGGTATCGGCCGCAGAGGATCTTGGTCTTGGCGTTATCCGCATCAACAATGGAGACGAACCTAATGAGATTGCCGCCCGTGTGGCCAGACACTATGGCTTTTCACCGCCTTAATCAGTTTCTGCATCGGCCGCCGCCAGAATCAGCATTACGGGTACCGATTTTGTAGTACACTACCGGCATGAATACATATATTTACCTGCGAGTGCGAGTAAGTCGGTGAGCCGGCATGTGTCATTCGGATTAGATCAGGATTTCACTGATACTATACTCGGGTTACAGGTGGTGAATTGCTGGAGGACAGGTTATTTTTGTATCCCAGGGAGATAATATGAAACACCGAAGAGAACTAACGATTTCCAGCAGATACCTGCACATTCCAATCCGTACCGGCGCACCGAAAATTCTGGTCCGCCTCGAGATCGATGACACGCTTGCGCGGGAGTTCGTTGCCGAGATCGATTCGTTGAATCCTGATTTTACAGCCGTGGCCAACGTGGCCGCCTTTACCGGAAGCGCCGCGGCGATTGTACTCGAGTCTATTGAGGGTGACT
>JABGPX010000806.1 GCA_018644745.1 Spirochaetales bacterium | reverse complement strand
ACATCCGTAATATCCTGGCCTTTGAACATAACCCTTCCCTTCGTCGGCGAATCCAGGGTGCCGAGAAGGTTAAGCAGAGTGGTTTTGCCGGATCCCGAGGGGCCTTGAAAGAGCGTAAAGCTGTTCGGTGCTATCTCGAAGCTGATCTTATCCACCGCGTATATTTTCTCACCGCCGACGGAAAAGGTCCTGATAAGGTTTTCAGTTTTAATGAGTGGTTCCATGCTATTCCTCACCTAGCTTTAGTGCCTGATGGACATTCAGACGGGAAATTATAATTCGGAAAAGCACGATGCCTATCACAATCATAAATAAGCCGATTATATAGATTTGCAGGAAATCCTTCGCCTGTACTATTATCTTGAACGGCGGGACTTGCTCCGCCGATGCATATACCAATTGGATGAGCGGGACGAATAACGCGCTGGCGATACGTCCTATTACAATTCCGAGAACGATAGCGGTTCCTGAGATGAGAAGATGCTCCCAGATCAGCATCCAGGAAACTTTTCGCTGTTCCATCCCCATGGCTCGTAGGATGCCGAATTGAAGTACCCTGCGGCGTAGAGAGAGGATCCAGTAGATAATAAAACCGGCGATGGCGATTACCATGCTCACCAGGAAGCCGAGAGTAAGCACACCGTTGGTGCCCTGAAGCATGGGATCGTTTTTCTCTTTGATTATTTCCTGGTTTGCGTCGGAGACCTTTTGTATTTCGATTCCGCTTTCTTCGAGAGAAGTAAAAAGCGCGGTGCTCGTCGCGCCTTTCTCTTTCTTTACCCAGACTTCGTATGGTTCGAGAGCCATTTTGGCCTGTATAAAGCTGAGGTTGGCTACAACAAAGCGGTTACCGTATTTCCCGCTTGTACCGTTTCTTTTTGATTTCGGGTTTATAGCCGGCCAGTAGTCAATAAAGGCGTAGATAATTCCTTCAATTGAGCTCTGACCCGACCATGTTATAAGGATGGAATCTCCTTGTTTCAGATCATATTCGTCTCTGAGAGAAGACGATGCCAGTATTACCCGCGGCGACATGTTGAGCAAATTTAAATACGAGTACCAGTGATAGGGCAGCAGATCTCGCCTAAACCAGGCAATTTGAGAAAACTCATGAGGTATAACCGCCATGAGCTCAACCGACGATGACTTTCCTCCGGGAAGGCGCACCGAGGCCCTATTTTGCCTTAGAACTTTTGTTGCGTATTCGACACCATCGATCTTCAAATATTCATCGAAAGGAGGTTCGATATAGCGAGGGCCGGAGTTAGATGATGTCGACGCAGGAGCAGGTGCGGCGAATGGATCACCGGCTGGAGAGGGAGCATCCAAGTCTTCCCAATAAGGATTAATAACTACATCCGCGCCAATGCTGTAGCGGATTTTCTCCTCGGTATTTCTGTTGATTGTGCGAGCGGAGGTGCTGTTGAAAACGCCGATCGCGAGGGAAAGAATGAGAAATATCATGAGGAACTGCTGAACTCCCCCGGATCTGCCGACATGAATAAATGCCGCGTAGGTTGAAGGTTTCCAAAACCTTTTTCCAAGAGTAAACAGCATGTTTACAAGATATGGAAACAATCTGAGAGAGAGCAGCCCTGCTCCGAGAATAAAAAGTACCGATATACTGAAGAGAAGGGGATCGACAGGCAGTGCGGCGCCTTCGGCACCGGTGATATCGAGCACCTGCTGTCTCGTGTTATAGCTGTAGAGGCCATATGCGGCTATGCCGATCAGAATAAAATCAAGAAAGTAGCGTTTCCAAAAAACCGTTTTTTTTGATCGCACCTTTGTTCTCTTGTGTTCTACGATAGAAGACCGGGAGAAAAAGACAACCGGGAGGAGCATCGTAATGAGGAAGAGGGCGAATCCCGCGAAGGCATACATGTAAGCTTTGAGAGAGAGGCGGACAGGCAGTGCGACACGTTGTACAAACTCCATGAAGCCGTTTGCTGAACCGAGAAATGAAACAATGAAGAATCCGGCAAGTGGGCCTACAATAAAAGCCGCCCCGCCGAGTAGCAGACCTTCGGTCAGGTATATATTGAATATCTGGTTTCCGCCGGCGCCCCGGCTTTTTAACACCGCCATCTCGTTTCGTTCGTTGTTTATAACGAGTTGAGACACCATGTATATGAAAAAAACAAGCATCAAAAGAACCGGTGTCTGGAGAAACAAGAGCATCATATTGAGGGTTTGTGCCCGTTTCTCATATTCCTCGAAAATCGGCAGCACAGGAAAATTGAAATCGATCCGGTATTCGTGGGTTATCAGGTTGTATTCGTGAATTATTTCTAGAAACGCCGCGAGATTCTCGACTTTTATGTCCTTGTAGTCCAGAGCGTAAAACCAATGAATATAAGTAAGGTTTGGAGCATATTGGGCTACAAAATCATTTTCGAAAGTCTCGAAGTCCAGGATTAGATTATTAGAGAAACTGCGGATGTGGCGGAACCAGAATAGGTCGCCCGGGTCTTTTATAGTGTAGGTTCCTACCACCTTTATCATGGTGAGTTTTTCTTCAGACATCATGTTGTAAACCTGATAGGTTCTGTCGAGGATCATATCAAGACTCATTAATGCTTCTTCGCTGGCTATTACTTCATATATCCCGTCTTGCGGTTCCGCCTCCGCCATTCTGCCGTGAGTAATAATTATATGATCCTGCATACCCTTGAGAGCACTTATTTGAAGGTTCGGCCGCTGATTCTCATCTTCGGTGAGTTCCGGATCGACACAGAGCATATAGTCGAGGGTCAGGTGTCTGCTGCTTTCCTGAACATCGAGGCCGAGGTCGGGGATGAGATTTTCTTTTATTGACTCGTTAATAAAAGTATAAAAACCCACCCTTCGAGAGTCGGGATTCGGATTATAGAAGTTGTAGCGTGCTGATATTGTACCGGGGTAAACGTTTCTGTCTATTTGAAATTGCTCCAAATCACGTACTAACATCCTCTGCATGATAGCGCCGGTATACATTGGAGTACTGCTTATAAGTGCGACAGCGAGCAGCGAACCCGCCGCGAGGCAGAGCACCATCCAGCCGTTGTGAATCATTTTCTGGAGAACGATACGAAACATAGCTGCCCGTAATTACCGTAGAACCACGGACTCGCCTTCATCAAGGCCCTTCAGGACTTCGACTTCGGTGGCGTTTTCTATTCCGGTTTCTATATTCCTCTCAGCCCGTAAACCGTCTTCCAGCACATACACGTATTTCCTGCCCATATAATGCTGTACCTGACTTCGCGGGATGATGAGGGTATCTTCGCTTCTTTCCAGGATGAGAGTGATGGACCCGGACGATCCTTTCTCGGCGTCTTCAGGCAGGCCGTAGATTTCAAAGAGGATTTGTCTTTTTTGTGAATCCGGGGCGTCAAAGGGGAACTCTGCCGGGGTCATGATAACTTCGCCTTCATATATCTGCTGTTTGTATTTTACATTCACCTTCATGCCAAGGCGGAATTCCTGGAGATTGGTTCCCGTGTATGATAAATAGAGTTTTGACAGATCCGCAACCTGAAACATGGTTTTGTATGAGCTTATGAAATCTCCTTCGTACACATTGGCGAGATATATAACTTCTCCATCCATGGGTGAACGGAGAAGAGATTTTTCCTTATTATTGAGCTGCTCCTGGAGAGCAAGCTGCGCGAGCTCAAGATCCAATTCGGCAATCTCCAGCTCGATCCGGTCACCTCCCAGAATTTTTTTACGTTCCAGGCT
>JABGPX010000805.1 GCA_018644745.1 Spirochaetales bacterium | reverse complement strand
TGAGAGAAAAACTATCTATCTATCCGAGGGCATCTATCGGGTTTCCGAGCAGATAATTCTAACGGGAGATCTGACATTGATAGGCGGCTTTGCGGGTAATTCATGGAGAGATACAGCCTCGAACTTATCAACGACATTGATGATTTCGGAGGATTTCCTTTTAGGTAAGGCCGCAATCAGCGTGATGCCAAGGGCGAAGCTGTCTCTCCAGAATCTTACTCTAAAACCGCTTTCAGGCGTTATCAGGGGACCGTTTTTATCTCAATCCGGCGGATCCGCGGCTATACTCAATTGCGTTTTCGAAGCGGATAGCGCGGGACCCGGACCTGCGCTGGAATTTACCGGCGGAGATCTTGTTACCGAGTTATTAGATATTTATGTTGGCAATTTCAACGGCGAAAAGTTTTTCCTGGCAAAGGGAAAATCGCTGAAGATCGCCAGATCAGTTTTCAGCTATGAAAACTCGGTGCGTGATGTGGCGTTGTTTAGCATCGATGGCATAGAGAGTGCCGTAATTTCTGATTCAGTATTCGAGCCTGGAAACGGCAGGAGAACTTACGGATTGGAAATTCTTTCAAGCGTAGTCGATATAAATAATTCCAAGGTGCACTCGGGTGTCGGTAAAACTAAAGCCACTGGTGTTTTTGTTTCCGAGTCCGAACTTTCTTCAGACGGACTGGTTCTTGTCGGAAACCGCGAGGCGTGGATTGCAACTTGCCTTGAGGCGGAGTTCTCAACCGTGAATATCCGAAATGCGAGAATTGATGCGTTTGCCGACCGGGGAGTTGTTGCAATTCAAACCGAAGGAACAGAACTGGATCTTCGGTCGAGCAGAATTCGAGGCCTTGCCGGTTCCGAGTTTATTTATCTTGCAAAACTGTCGAGTACGCGAGGAACTCTTACAGGCAATATGCTCACGGGAAGCAAAACAAGAGATTTTATTGGTATTCACTCGCAGAATTCTAATTTGGGGCTGATCAACAATACCATCATTGCCGGAACGGGAAGCAACGTAACAGCCGGCATAACCCTCTTTGGGAATGAAGAATCGAAACTGGTGAACAATATTTTATATGGTCCGGAATCTCTGGGAACCGCAATATCTATCGACGGTCCCGGGCGTGGTTTGAGAATACTCAATAACGCCTTAGACGGGTGGGAGAGTTATTTCAAAACTACTGTAGGCCCATTTAATTCGCTTGTAGATTTGGAAGAAGCTGATTTGGCACGCGAAGGCGGAAGGATTTCCGGTAATTTCCTCGAGGAGAAAGAGCTTACTTTCGTTGCGGATGATGATGGGGTGTTTCGGCTGAGTCCATCATCGAGGAGTGTAGACGCTGGATTTAATCCGATACTTCTCAATGAGACGATTAGAGCGGATTATGACGGAGATATTAGGCAGGATCCTTTTGATGTAGGCGCGGACGAAATTCGCTGACCTATTGGCGATCCCATTTTCTTATGAGATCCTCAGATACTGTTCCTGATGTCGGATTGATCCATAAACCATTGCCGCTGGTGCAGGCAAAAATGGTCTTTTCCGCTGTATCGACAAATAAAAATCTTACTACGCTGCTTCGTAGCTCCACTTTGAGGAAGTTGTCATCGCTTGATGAGTATATTCCCGCAGCATCGGATCCGGGTATCTCAAGAGTATATACAGGCTCGTAAACGCCGGACTCAAAAACGATATCATAATATCCGTTCTGGGCTCCAACCATAATAACCGGTTTCCCTGCCATAGCAATCTCTGCTAAATCGAATAATTTAATCGGAACAGAATTGTCATCAAGGATTTCTGCTGAATCCGCAGTGAGGGGCAAACCATCGGCGAATGAAAACACCAAACCTTCCGCGGATGACACGAACACTCGAAGCAATAATTCTGAATATAATATTCCGCCGAATCCCGAGGTCGATGCAGGTGCGCCGGCTCCGGAAAGGAGAGTATATGACGCGCCGCTGCCAAAATACAGGTTCGCGCCGCTCATCAGCCAGGTTTCTGTCAGTGTTTTGGCCGCGTCGCTCACTTCTGAATACTGGCTATTTAATGCTAATCCTGTAAATACCGCTCCGTCAGAACTTTGATAGGTTGAATATTGGCCGATAGTATCACGAACATTAATAAAAATGTCTGTTAGCGTCGAGGTTATCGATGTAGGCTTTTTATCATCAAAAAAAGCTATTTGCTCCCAGTCGGCATCAGCCGGTAGTTTACTGAACAATGCTATGGAATCTAATTCGCTGTCGGAAAAGATCCCGTAGAGTTTACCATTCCAAAAGGCCATGTCTGAACAGAAAACATGGGGTGAGGCGGGTGAGGCGACCGCTGTCCAATCACCGCCGGCTCCGTCGATAACGGCCTTGCTGAAGAGCAGACCGGCTGTAATGATATAGTCACCGCCGGCTTTGACGATGCTCGACAATGAGAGAGTATTATCAAGAGTATTATCGACCAGCGGCTGCTCTTCCCGGATACTATAGAAAATACCAATGCCGCTTCGATTGCAGGAGAACAGCAGGAAAGGCAGAAGAAGTAAAATTAATAATCGGCGCATGTATACCTCACTGAAAATGGTACAAGGTCGTTAGAGTAATACCGAGAAAATTGGCAAAGTTCGTTTGGCTCGAAGGCGGGGAGGTACCGAAATAAATTTCCGGTACCCACCAATATTCAGTTTGCAGCCCAAATGACCATTCACCGTTAAAGTTCCAATAAATAGATGCCCCCGGCTTTATGATCGGCCCAACGTAAAGGTCGTTATCGAGTTTTGTGAAATTGACACCAACTCCCGCATGAATGTGAGCTTCAAAAGGATAGAACTGGAAGGCATAGGTGACCATACCGGTTACCGGCAGCATTACCAGGGTGCGGTTGAGAAGGGTAAACGCAAACATTCCGCCAAGGTCAAGACCGACAGTTAAGTCGTTATTGAGATATGCAGCCCATTTAAGTGAGCCCGCTGCTCCTAGGGAAAGTTTCGAGAACCCGGATACAAAGCCGCGGTCTACGCCATGAATGAAAAGGGGTAGAAGCGGTCCGGCATTTATAGAGAAAGTCTGGTCTCCAAGACCATAGATATCGATTGCATCCTCATCCTGAGCGGAAAGGCCAGATGGTATCACAAGCAATAACACAAGAAGGGGAACGAGCTGTAATCTATTCAAAAAGCAACCTCACAAAGGCCGGTAATTTGGCATGCCGAATATTATCACTCGCTTCTTCGAGTTGCAAGCTTCGGTAAATCATGCTACTAATGCACCGAACAAAAGTGAATAGAGGCGTCTATGAGCATAAATACTGTTTCAAAAATTCCCGGGCGGGTAAAAATCCGAAATGTCATGATTAGCGTTGCGGATAAGGATGGCATCGACGGCCTGGTGAAAGGCATGCTGTCGGTATCGAAATCGGTTAGCATCCTATCTACCGGCGGAACTTTTGTAGAAATACAAAAAATTCTCGGTGAGTCGTGGCGGGAAAATTTACAACAAGTATCCGACTACACCGGCCAGCCGGAAATGCAGGGTGGTCTGGTAAAAACCTTGGATTTCAAGATTTATCTTGGTCTTTTAAGCGAAAAATACAACGATGCACATATCTCAGACTTGGAGCGAACCGGTGCCGTAGAAATAGACATGGTAGTCGGCAACTTATATCCATTTAAACAGACGATTTCCAGACCGGACGCCACTTTGGAAAATGCCCGGGGCAACATAGATATCGGCGG
>JABGPX010000478.1 GCA_018644745.1 Spirochaetales bacterium | reverse complement strand
ATTGGCTGTCATCATGCAACTGCGTAGTTTATCGATCAAAATGAGAATTCCCTGCACCAATTAAGCAGATTTCGGCCGGCAATTCTCAATATGACCTATGATGTACGACTTTCTCTTGGAACTTGCACTCTTTTCTAGTTAACAATTGTTCATATTGAGAATTGCTCTACGGCTTGCGCAAACTTGAGATTTTACAGTAACCTTTTTTTTATGGCACCAATCTTGCAGATGAATCGGAGGCAATTTTGTTTGAATTGACGGTCTGTGCCGAAGACGGATGCTCGCTTCCGGCGATAAGTTCCTCTCTGAATTGCGGCAGACACCAGGAACCTACCGCCGCGTCGGTGGCAGAACTAAAAGGCCAACTCGTGGGCAACGAGGCAATCACCGATCTTAATGGTTCTTATATAAATTTCTCCGACTTGGATTTTACTGAGAAACGGCTCCACACCTGCTATTTTTCACATTCCGAATTCAATGGAATAGATTTCTCGAAAACCAATATGCGGCTTTGCTTTTTTGATTTCTGTGTATTCATTGACTGCCAATTCCGGGAAAGCGACATGAAATACTCGGTATTCGCCGGATCTGCAATACGGAGGTGCGATTTCACGAGATCCGACATCCTTCACTGCAATTTCAACGGCATAAAAGCGGTCCAAACCATATTCAACGAAAGCGATTTTTATTTTTCTACTTTCGCTAATTCTGATCTGCGAGAAACAACTTTCAACGACTGCAATCTGAAAAAAGTGCGGTTCAACTCATCTGCAAGAAAAGACGTGAGTTTTAAATATTCAAATTACGAAGAAGCGGATTTCGGTGAGCAAGGATTAGTTGACTGAATGCGAATCCTTATGCAATCGTGGTTTTTCATATGTGCCGGTGGTCAACGCACCAGCTCAAAGAGAAGCTTATGAAAGTATTTTTCCACTTTTCTGTTGCAGGGTTCTCTAACACCTACATAGTCGGTCCGGATAGCGGCGGCGATGCGATAATCATCGATCCCGGTACCATGAATGTCGCGCTTCTCAATATGATCGAGGCAAACGGCTTCTACATACGCCACGTCCTTGTTACTCACAGTCACGATAGCCACACAAGCGGCTTGCGAACTCTCAGAAAGATCTATGATTTTGATATCTATGCAGGAACTCCAGAAATTAAGGATTATCCCTGCAATCAAATAACCGGCGGAGATGCTTTCGAAGTTGCAGACGTTCTTGTTAAGGCTATATCTGTAGGCGGTCATTCCAGTGATTCACTCGTGTATGTAATAAATAGCTGGCTGTTCACTGGGGATGTGTTCGGCGCGGGAACGCTCGGCTCAACCCCAAATGGCTACGCAAAAGAGCTTATGATTACCGAGATAAAGAAGAAAATTTTTTCTTTGGAAAATGACTATCTCATCTTTCCGGGACACGGAGCTCCTTCGACGCTAGAAATTGAAAAATTGACCAATCCGGCTCTTATAGATCGTTCAACAGATTAAGCAAATCTTTGAAATGCTTTGGAAGCGGAGCACGGAAAGTACGAAGTTCATCAGAATCCGGAAGACGAATCGCGAGCGAATACGCGTGGAGCATCAAGGTTACATCCGGCAGTGCATTATCTTTCCTAGCGTAGATTACATCACCAATTATGGGATGATTTAGAGATTTCATGTGTACGCGAAGCTGATGAGTCCGGCCGGTAATTGGCATCAGCGCGGCAAAAGAGTATCGGTCCCAGGAGTTAATAATTCGGTAGATCGTTTCCGCCCTTCTCCCTTCATGCTCGGAAACAGTAAACCGTTTTCGATTTTTCTTATCACGCACTATTAAGGTCTCGATAGTTTCCTCACGGTACGGAATATTGCCCTTAACCAGGGCATAATATTTTTTTTGGGTTCTTCTCTTTCTGAATTGAGAGGAGAGAAACTCTTGAGCCCGCGGATGCTTTGCGGCGATGATAACGCCGGATGTGTCTTTGTCGAGGCGATGGACTATTCCAGGCCGAATTGGCTCGCCATCGAAGGACTCACCCATTTCCTTAGAGTGATAGAGCAATCCCTGCACAAGGGTTCCGGTATAATTCCCCGCTGCCGGGTGAACGACCACACCTTGTTTTTTATTCACGACGATTGCGTTCTCGTCTTCATAGATAATTTCCAAGTCCATCTTTTCAGGAGCAAAAGAGACCTCATCAGGAGATGTATAGGTAATCCGAAGCCGATCGCCGTCAGACACTTTCCGCGACATCTTGGCAAGTTTCTCGTTCACAAGAACTTCAAGATTGTGCTGCGGGATCTGGCTTCGAGAGAACAATTCAAGTTTCTCCGAAATAAATTTATCCAGGCGAATGTTATCCACCGACTCATCTGCAATTGTCAAAGTAATTGTTTTCGGGAGCTTACTCATTTTCGACATTACTCCGTCTCCCTAGCAGATAATCAAAAATTGCAACCGCTGCAGATAAGCCCAATCCTGTAATGAGCACGGTTACGCTTTCCGCGGAAGACCAGTTTTCCGGTACGTATTCAGCGGATCCCAAAGCGCCGGCATCATTCAGAGCCGAAACGGTACCGCGAACGCCGTTAAAAGCCAAAGATGAAAATAGCATCGTAATTGGGAATGAACCAATAAAAAGCACCTCCGCTCTGCGCAAAGTATGCATCCATACCGGGAACTCGTCGTCAGTGTACGGTTCGTACTGTTCGACTTCCTCCGTAGATTCGGTACTTTCATCTCCCCGTCGAGGTGCCTGCTGGGCGAAGATCGGCTGCCCGAGAATAAGCAGGGTAAGTATAACGGCAATACACCTGCTCATCTTCTGCTCCCGAACAGCGCCGTACCGAGGCGAACGCGGGTGGCCCCTTCTTCAATGGCAATCTCATAATCCGAAGACATGCCCATGGATAAGGTGCTGAAGGCTTGATCGCCGATAAAGGGCTTTATATCGTCAAAAAGACTTTTTAGAGAACTGAATGCCTTTCGCACCTCCAGGACATCATCCGTAAACGGCGCGATTGTCATGAGCCCTCGAATTCTAATATTCTGCAGCTTCATTATTTCCTCAATAGCTGCTTTGAGCTCATCGACGGCAGTAAAGCCGGATTTCGTTTCTTCACCGGATGTATTGTATTCTACAAGGATGTCGATCTCGGTATTTAGCTGAGCGCATCTTTCATTCAGGACCTTCGCGGTTTCCAGTTTATCAATAGATTCAATACAATCAAAAAAGCCGGCGGCAGATTTTGCTTTATTTCTCTGAAGGTGCCCGATGAGGTGGAGCTTATATTTTCTTGGTGCTGCGGAGTGTTTGGCCGCTGCTTCCTGCACTCTGTTTTCACCAATTATTGATATTCCCGACTGCAGCGCAGTAGCGACAGAACTGTAATTTAGAGTTTTCGTTACCGCCATAAGTTCGATATCCCGCGCGTTCCGCCCGGATTTCCCGGCAGCTGCATCTATGCGTTCTGATATTATTTGCAGATTGTCAACAAAGGAGCTCATGTCCCATCATATCACGCAGCCGAAGGTGTTTCCATAACGCCTTTCATATTGACTTTCTACTGCTTCTGACATACTTTCAGCCTTGAAATCAAATCAATGGATGGTACATATCAATGAGTGAAAACCTCTGGTCAAGCCGACAAACATCGACTTGGAGAAATAAAGTTGGATTGGCTGAGATGCTGAAAGGCGGCGTTATAATGGACGTAACCGATGCCAAGCAGGCAAAAATTGCCGAGG
>JABGPX010000803.1 GCA_018644745.1 Spirochaetales bacterium | reverse complement strand
CTGGATTGGGTATGGTTCATTGTACCTCTCCAGACCCCCGACATCGCGTGCTGACCAATCATTACTACCGCGTCGTAACGTGAAGCGATTTCCGGACGGGTTGAGCGGGGAGCCGAAGGCCGCCCATGAAGAAGCTTTGCTTCAGGATGCAGATCTTCGAACTCGATTGCGCCTGGCCCGTGGCCATCGACAACAAGGACCTCTTCCACACCGGCATCGAGCAGTCCTTGTACGGCGGCGTTTACTTCGGCGGTAACAAGCCGCTTCGCCTGTTCATAATACTTGCCCGTTCCGTATGCCTCGTTCTCGAAACTCGTTATGCCGGCCACGCCTTCCATATCGGTGCCCATCAATATCTTCATTATCGCGCTCCTTGGTTATCCTATCGTACAATCGAGACCGGCTTAGGGCAAGTCGAAAATCTTTCCGGGGTTGAGTATGTTGTTCGGATCAAAGCCAGACTTGATAGTTTTGAGAAGTTCAATATGGCTGCTGCTTAACGCCTTGCCCAGATATGACTTTCGCTTATGACCGATTCCATGCTCGCCGCTGATAGTTCCCCCGAGATTCGCGGTGGTCTCATATAACTCGCTCAGCAGGCTATGAAGAAGGGAGTCCCATTCAGCATCAGTTAAGCCGGCACCACGCATCGGTGATGAGTGGAGATTCCCGTCGGCAGCATGACCGAAACTCGGTATCTGTACGGAATGTGTTTTCTCCAGTCGGCGAATAGTTTGAAGCAGCGCGGGAAGATTCGCCACTGGAACCACAATATCCTCCGCGGTAAGATGCGGATTTAATTTCTTCAAGGCCCACGGAATCTGTTTTCTGATTTTCCAGAGCTCCTCTATTTCGGCGTCGTTCTCTGCGAGTTCAACTTCACCTCCATGGGCCAGACACAGGAGAGAAACTTCAGACGCCCGGCGGGTTATGTGATCCTCACCTGCCCCGTCGATCTCAATGAGCAGCAGCGGGTTCTCCAAACCGGTTTCTCCGGCCTGGTTGTCCCTAGTAATCTTCAAGCAGGTAGTATCAATAAACTCTATTGCCGATGGAGCTATCTTACGATGACGCAGCAGCGCAGGAACCGCTCCGAGGGCGGCCGCGTCATTCTCAAAATGAGCCTTCACGACTGTTCGATGAAGCGGCCGTGGAAGGAGCCTCAGAGTTATCCCGGTGAATATTCCCAGAGTTCCTTCGGACCCGATAAAAAGATGCAGCAGATCGTAGCCTGCGACATCCTTATAGACTTTGCCGCCGACGGAGATCTGTTCGCCGTTAGGCAGCACCACATCAAGTCCTATTACATATCTACCGGTAACGCCGTATTTTACCGCTCTGCCGCCACCCGCATTCTCCGCGACATTCCCGCCGATGAAGCAGAATTCCTCGCTCATAGGATAGCCTGCAAAAAACAGCCCGCTCTTTTCGAGCTCTCGATCGAGTTCTTTTGTCACCACACCGGGTTCCAGGCTGACAGTAAGATTATCTACATCGATTTCTTTGATGCGGTTCATTCTCTTCAAAGAAAGACATATCCCGCCGTAAACAGGGACCGCGCCGCCTGACAATCCGCTCCCGCCACCCCTCGGGGTGACAGGGATATGGTCACGATTCGCGATTTTTACAATTGATGATATCTGATCCGCGTTTTCCGGAAAGACGACCATTTCGGGAGGGTGCCCGTAGCGGCGGTCAGCTACCTGATCATAACCATAGCTATCAAGTTGCGCCGAGTCGTCAAAGAGGACATTCGATTCTCCGACGATCTCGGCCACTTCGGCTCGCAGCTGGTTGTCTATTCTTGAGTACTGATTACCAGATTGCAAACACTCCGCCTTCAACCGCGAAAATTACCAGCTGATATCCAATGAAGATAAGCCATACTCTGAGCGGTGGGCCTTCAAATATGGAATAGGTGAGTGTTACTGTCGCGACAAAACCGAGCCAAACAACAACACCGATAAGCAAGCCATCAAAAAAACCGGTGGAACCGAAAGCCTGTATTACCAGGGACAACGTAAGAGCGGCAACAAGCGCCGCGATAAAAGAGCCGACGTACATCAAGGGAGATCCCTGAATATCATCCTTGTTCTTGTCTATGGTCTTAAGCCACAATTTTCCAAAGAGCGGCCCGTACCACAACATACCGAGTATCATGTTCAATACAGCACCCAGCAAAACCGCAATATAATTCACCGATCCAAAATCCATATCTACCTCCTAAGCATTATTGCTAACAAAAATAATAATATTTCCACCGAATAGGCAATTCTGAGTATTTATCCGCTATTTATTTTTTTTCCCTAGCGTAGTACTTTCATACGAACTTTTGCTCGAAGGAACTAAGGCATGAATTATTCAATAGCAGGAATACAGCAGATCGGTATCGGGGTAGAAAACATGGAGCAGGCATGGGCCTGGTATAGAAAGAATTTCGGCCAGGACGTACCCGTGTTCAAGGATGCAGGCGAAGCAACCCTTATGGCGGATTACACCGGCGGAACCGGCAGGCAGCGAACCGCGGTACTCGCCGCAAGCATGCATGGCGGCGGTTCTTTTGAGGTGTGGCAGTTCACCGACAGAACGCCGGCTCCCCCTCTCGACACCATTAGGCTTGGCGACCTGGGTGTATACGCAGCCGTGATTCGCAGCCGAGATATAAACCGCAGCTTCAATTTTCACAGCGGCCAGGGAATCACCTTGTCAAAAGAAGTAATGAAAGATCCTGCGGGTAAAGGAGCCTATTCGGTTCAAGATCCATATGGCAATATTTTTCGAGTCGAAGAGTCCAAGGATGTTTTTCTCCGGACCAGGCATTCCGCAGGAGGAGTAAACGGAGCTCTTATAGGCGTAAGCGATATCGGGAATGCACAAAAGCTGTACGGGGATGTCCTCGGATATTCCAGCGTACTGTACGATGAAACAGGCGTTTTCGATGACTTCGCCGGAATACCGGGGGGAGAATCTACTTTTCGAAGAGTAAAGCTTTCTCAGAAAAACCAGCGTTTGGGGGGATTGAGCCGGTTCTTTGGATCAAGTTTCATCGAACTTGTTCAAGTAACGGATAGAAAGACGGTAAAGATATTCCGCGATCGTTTCTGGGGAGACAAGGGATTTATCCACATCTGTTTCGATGTCTACAATACCGACGCGCTTAAAGAGGCCTCAGAAGCGGCGGGCTTCCCGTTCACCGTTGACAGTCAGGATTCATTTGACATGGGAGAAGCTCAGGGCCGATTCGCCTACGCCGAAGATCCGGACGGAACACTCGTTGAAATGGTCGAGACGTTTAAAATGCCCCTGGTAAAAAAGATCGGCTGGTATCTCGATCTATCCAAACGTGATCCGGATAGACCGATACCTGGCTGGATGCTGAAAACCTTGAAATTCTCCCGGGTGAAAAATTAGAAAGATCCTCTTTCACCCGAGATAGCAGTAAATCTATTTACCATAGACCTTGGAAATTTTCTTGAGATCCCCCTCACCCATAGTGAGATCGAGATTGAGGTCTTCTTTCATCTTCTTGAAGACCGCCACCGTGGTATCGACGTCACTCTGAGAATGAGCGGTTGTTGGAATCATTCTAAACATGCAGAGCCCGAGTGGTATTACCGGATAAATAACTGCTGAGACAAAAACCGAGTTCTCTCTCAGGTAGTAGATCATCGCCCCGCCGACCTTATGTAAATCTTGATCTCCCAGAGGAACAAATACCGAGCAGATCGGAGACGG
>JABGPX010000801.1 GCA_018644745.1 Spirochaetales bacterium | reverse complement strand
AACTCTAAGAGGTCCCCGGGGCGGAATGCTTCTCAGCAAGGAAGAGTTCGCGAAGAAGATTGACAAGGCAATTATACCGGGTCAACAAGGTGGGCCGCATATGCACACAATCGCGGCTATCGCCGTCGCCCTCGCCGAAGCGGATACCGAAGAATTTATACTCTATGCCAAACAGATTTTGAAAAATGCCAAACGCCTTGCGGAACGTCTTATGGGATACGGTTTCAACGTCGTTTCCGGGGGTACCGATACCCACCTCATCCTCATCGACCTGAGAAATCTGAATCTCCCGGGGAAGAAACTGGCCAAGGCCCTCGACCGTGCCCGAATCGTAGTTAATTTCAACGGCGTCCCCGGAGACACGGCTCCGCCGATCAATCCAAGCGGTATCCGAATAGGAACTCCCGCTATTACCACCCGCGGAATGAGGGAGGACGATATGGATATTATCGCGTCATTTATCAAACGTGTTGCAGACAATGTAGATAATGAGGCGGAAATCGAGAAAGTCGGGCGGGAAGTTCTCCTTTTGAGCTCTCAGTATCCGGTGCCGGATCACTTCATAATTCCGACAAGAAAGAACACTCCTTTCATTGACAAAACCCGAACCGAGATGAACTGAAGCCGCAGGTGGAGCTCTTCGAGACGGGTACAAATACCGACGGGCAGCCTCTCGCCTTCAGAATGCGGCCCCGGACCATAGATGAATATATCGGCCAGGACCACATCGTCGGTCCGGGTAGGCTGCTTCGGAGAATGATCCAGGCCGATCAATTGTCGTCTATTATTTTCTACGGACCGCCGGGAACAGGCAAAACCACCCTCGCCCGGGTTATTGCAAACACCACCGAAAGCACCTTTGTAACTCTCAACGCGGTATTATCGGGAGTTAAAGATCTTCGCCAGGAAATCGCCGCTGCCAAGGAACGTTATAATCTCTACGAAAAAAGGACAATCCTCTTCATCGATGAGGTACACCGATGGAATAAAGCCCAGCAGGACGCGCTTCTGCCCTGGGTGGAAAACGGCACAGTAGTACTTATCGGTGCAACTACTCAGAACCCCTATTTCGAGGTAATCTCCGCGCTTGTGAGCCGAAGCCGTATCTTTCAGCTCAAGCCGCTGGAAGATTCAAATCTAAGAGCTGTCGCGGCCTCGGCCCTAGCAGATAAAAACCGCGGTTACGGCAGTTTCGATGTCCGCCTTGAAAAGGACGCTCTGGCTCATCTTGCCCATGTAGCAGCCGGAGATGCCCGCAGCCTGCTAAACGCCCTTCAGCTTGCGGTGGAAACCACGCCTTCGAGTTTCCCGCCGCCGAGCGAAGAAATTATTACCATTACTCTCGAGATAGCCGAAGAAAGCATTCAGCGTAAAGCAGTTCTCTACGACAAAGAGGGAGACTATCATTTCGACACGATTAGCGCTTTTATAAAATCTCTGCGAGGATCGGACCCGGACGCGGCTCTATACTGGATGGCCAGAATGGTCCACGCGGGAGAAGATCCCCACTATATTTTCCGACGGATGCTTATCCTGGCGGGAGAAGATGTCGGCCTCGCGGATCCGCATGCTCTTTCCGTAGTAGTCGCCGCGGCTGAGGCCTTTGACAGGATTGGACTTCCTGAAGGCCAGTTCCATCTCGCCGAAGCCTGTCTTTATCTCGCTACGGCACCTAAATCAAATTCAACCCTCGCGTTTTTTGATGCCCTGGAGGCGGTGAAAGAAGAAGCCGCACAGGAGGTTCCTAATCATCTGCGCGACGGTAACCGTGACAAAGAAGGCTTTGGCCACGGCGAGGGATATATGTACCCTCATGCATATCGAGATCATTGGGTCGCACAGCAGTACCTGCCACGTGAGCTGCAAGGCCGCTTCTTTTATGATCCTTCCGATCAGGGCTATGAGGGAAATGTGAGAATAGAGGTAGGCAGACGACGGGAGGCGCAGTTAGCAGCATCCTTTCCGGATACTTACGGTGAAGTTCTCACCTTCAGCCCCGCAGGAAAAAGCCGCGACCGTTGGCTCGAGCGAACCATGTCCAGCCGCAGTTTAGCTCTGAACAGTGTCAGGGAGAAAATATTCAAGCCGCTTAACCTGAGAAGACATCATCGAGTGCTTGTACTCAACGCTGGAGACGGTCTACTTCTTTGGGAAGCTTGCAGACAGGTGCCCGAAGGAGGAACCTGGGCCTACGTTGCAGACGGGAATCAGCTCGCACCTCTCAACCATTTTGCAGAAAAAATGGAGGAACCGGAGCGGCCGGTAATCGAAAGCGGCGGTCTGACGGACATACTTGCGGCTTTTGCCGAGAGCGAAATTAGATTTGAAGCGATAATAGGCAGCAATTTCCTGACCAGAACACCTGATAGAAAGTCGGTTTTCAGGCAGCTTCTCCAGCTCCTGGCACCCGGTGGGAGCATGTCTATTTCCCAAACCATCCCAAAACGGGCGCAGCGCTTGTCTGCTTATCTCGATGTCGATGGACCAGACAAGGAACTTATTACCTCTTTTCGGATTGCTGAAGAATCAGTATTCGCCAATGGTACCATCGAAATGACATCCTGGGACGAAGATACACTTCTTCAAGAACTGACAGGCGCCGGAGCGGCAAGGCCTGGCCAGGATATCCTGCAAATTATGGAAAGGCGAACGGTAACCGATAGCGACATCGAGGCCTGGTTCACCGATTCATCACCTTACTGTAAAGGGCTTCAATCGGCACTTGGAACCGCTCAGCTCCTGCAAGTAAAATCCCTCCTGCAAAAGCGGGTCGCGGGCACGCCCCTCGATTGGAAGCGAACGATTGCCCTTCTAACTGCATGTTATGAAACGGGAGTTGTATAGAAATGATGAAGCTATCGAGAAGAATGCAGGTCGGGATGTCTGCAGCGGGAATCGCCGGAGCGGCTTTGATTTTTTTGGGATCGCTGATCGCCGCAATCGGATTTTCGGGACGCTACGGGCAATCATATTCATTTCTCAATCATTTTGTTTCTGAGCTCGGTGAAATTGGCATATCAAAATTTGCATGGGCCTTTAACGGAGGTCTCATCGCCGGTGGACTGCTGCTTACATTCTTTGTCCTAAATTTTGTTTTTTTAATGGAAGGATGGGTTCGATTCATTTTTCTTGGGGCTGCATTATCCACCGGATTAAGCGGAACTCTTGTAGGAATCCTTCCTATGAACAACATCGGCCCGCATATAGTCGCGGCAATGACATTCTTCTATTCCGGAATGTTTTCCACATTTTCATTCTCCCTCTATGTCCTGTTTCAAAAGCGGTCGATCTATCCAAAATGGCTGTCTTTTCCCGGTATACTCTCAGCATTGGCGTTTTTCGCGCTGATCTTTCTTACAAAACCTATTTCCTCCGAGGAAAGTCAGCTTGAAGTTCCATCACCGTTCAGTCAAAACCGTCCGTCGTTTTGGGCAACCCCTTTCATAGAGTGGATTGCGGTTCTGTCGATTCTTCTCTGGGTTATCCTGGTTGCAGGATATTATCTAACCCGGCTAAAGCCGAAGGTAATGCCCTGAACCTTGGCGTTTCCCCCCTTATGCCGCCAAATGCTTAGCGATCTTGAGGCGGACACCAACCATAGGATTCTCAAGTCGACGAAGCCGCAAAGACCGCTGTGTTCCTTTCAGAGCTTTTCTAATACTTAGCTCCTCGATTCCAGCCACCTTCGCGCAGGTCCTTCTATCGGTCGGTTGGATTCGAAACAGCTTGCTGTAATTGGGGTAC
>JABGPX010000800.1 GCA_018644745.1 Spirochaetales bacterium | reverse complement strand
CTGGGGTATGGATAAACCGGAGTTTCTTATTTCAGCAAATCAGGGAGAAGAACCCCGTCCTCTCCGGAGAATAGTGTCAGGCGGCGAGATGTCCAGGATCATGCTCGCTATCAAATCTGTTCTTGCGGATACCGATACAATTCAGAGCATTATTTTTGATGAGATCGATGCCGGCATTGGAGGAGAGGTTGCCATTGCGGTCGGTCAGTATTTAAGCGAGCTGTCCGAGCATAAGCAGGTTCTTTGCATTACCCACCTTGCAACAATTGCCGTGCATGCCGATAATCATCTTAGGGTTGAGAAGATCACCACTGATACACGTACAGAAACCGGGGTAGCTAAAATTTCCGGGAGTGAAATCGTAAGCGAAATTGCTCGAATGCTGGCCGGTGACAGCACCGGCGATACTTCAAGGGCTCATGCGGAAGAGATGTTGAGAGCAGCCGGCAAAAGCTAACCTTATAGCACTAATATTCGCGGGAGGATAGAGTGGCAAGAATCAGCAACGAGGCTAAGGTCCGCTATTCCGAAAGGGTAACCGAATATAAAACTGCGGTTGAGGATATTCTCATTGCGGAGAAGAAGATTCTATCCACCATTAATGAGGACGAAGTTTCTGCAGCTTACAAGAAACTCGATCTGGCTGACCAAACTCTCGATTTGGTTTCATATTATGTGCTCATGAACTCACTTTCGGTTTTTCTACTCGGAATGAAGAATGAAGCATACCTCAACACAGCGAGAAAGGCGTGTTATAAAAGTATAATTTATCTTGAGGATACCGTTTCCTCGGTAATTGATGCACCATTTTCGGAATATGAAGATAAGCTCGCCGCGATTGAGGATTATGAAGATCAGAAACGACACGAGATATTAAAAAAACTCGGTTTCTCAATACAGTCGATAATTGACGGCTTTGGTGAGAATACGAAATGGAAATGGGCGTTTGTAGAATTGGAAGGTCGATTTGCAACAGTAGCAAAGAATTTTCTTGATTTGAAAAATCTCCTCTCTGGAATGGATCCGCGTGTTCCCGGCTATGAAGCGAGAACTGCTCATCTATCCTTAGCAAAATTACTTCTTCAGAAAGCCGCGGATAAATATAGGGAAAAATACGAGCTGTCGACGTCGCGAATCGACGATTTTAAGTTGGCAATCGGCTACCTGAATGGACTGAGGCGGCTTCACATTATTCTCGGCGAGGCCGATAACGCACAAGCATTAAAGAAAAAAGCAGAAATTTGGAAGACAAAAATGGAAGCCGATTCTAAGAAGCACGACCAGCGGAGCAAGAGCGATCCGTCTAAGAAATAGTCGATTTTTGCCTGTGCAGGCTGTCGTGTGGCAGAAGTTCATTAAGCGGAACCGAGCAGATTCGGCCCGATGTGCCCGAAAAATGCACCGGCGCATCCTCCGGCAGGAACTCAGACAGAACCTGTCGGCACGCCCCGCATGGCGGCAATGGTTCTATCGAATCCAATCCAAATACAGCGATTGCTGAAAACTCTTTTTTGCCGGTGGAGAGCGCGCCAGCTATTGCGCAGCGCTCCGCGCATATTGTGAGGCTATATGATCTGTTCTCGATATTGAACCCGGAGATGATTGTTCCATCGGCGCAAAGCAGTGCGGCTCCTACCCGGAAATTCGAGTACGGAGCGTAAGCCGCAGCCGCTGCTTTTTTTGCGGTGTTAACTAATAACTCAATCTGTTCAGCTGACATCGTTCGTTGACAGTATTACACGGAATATAATAGGATTCAAGCCGAAGCATTCGAATGGACCCGCTGAATAAATTCGCAGGCGATACCTTGAGGCATATTATCCATGAAATGGACCGCATCGCTTCTCTTTTTCTTATTCGCCCTTTACCTGGTGGCCTTTCCAAAAACTTTGCGCCCGGAGCTGATTCTTCGTCCTGTTTTCAGCATTGACATTGAGGGCGAAGAAGGTGGCGGGGAATTTGATTCAGAATTGTCAGCAGTACCTTTTGAACTTGAAGACACCTTCGGTTATGTGACAGAGGTCGGCGATTTACTGCACATGGAGCGAAAGCTCTACGGCGTCGCAATTGATTCAGACGGTTTTATCAATTATTCCAGCGTCTCCGGTAATTTGGTTTTCCATGATGTCTCCGGCCGAGTAGTCGATACTTTCGAGGTGAGGGGATACCCTGTTTTTCATGATGGCCGTTTCTTTATCTTGTCGACTAATCGATCGGAAATATCCGAAATGGGAGATTCTGGTCGGGTATTGTGGAAAAATGAATACAGCTCGATTATCACTGATTTCGATTCGAAAAATGGCCGTCTTGCTATAGCGCTCCTTGACGGCCGAGTTTTAATAATTGATGCCGCCGGAGATGTCATAAACAGTATGAATCTGCAGGGCAGTAGGATACGCGCGGTGTATGGTTGTGAGTTATCTGCCGATGGTTATAGGCTGGCAGTTATCCACGGACTAGATCCTCAAATTCTCTCGGTGTTTGATTATGACATAGATGAGCAGCCGGTATATTCATTGAAGTTGGATAATGAATTGCGAAGACAACGCAGCGTTGGTTTCCTCCATGAATATCTGTTTACCGAAGACGAATCAGGTATTATTTTTGTCGATCCGGGTCGCCAAGAATATTTTGAAACAGAAACTGTCGGCCGTTTCGCTGGCGCCGGTGTATTGGCAAGTGAAGAGCTCATCTGGGTCCTGAGTAAAAGCGAGCAGGAGGCCGAGTTGATGATTGTGCATCTTCCCGATCGCGTTTTGGTACGCGCTCCATTTCGTGCCGAGTATGTAAATGCTGCATCGATCGGCGATAAGCTCTATCTTGGTTTAGACCGATATATGAGCATGATGGCGGTCGCGGAGCAATAATGAAAAGAAATATCAATTCTGCACTACGTTTGATTGGAATATGTCTTTTTTTTATACTCATAACCACGGGTGCATTTGCGTTCCAATGGCCGGTTCAGAACTTGGCAATAACCGCCACATTCGGCGAAAGCCGCTGGGGTCATTTTCACAGCGGGATCGATATTGGCGGCGGTGAACAGGAAATCCGTCCGATTGAAGATGGTGAGTTGATTTTTTTCCATGAAGAGGGCAGCGGTCCTCTTGATCTTCCTACCGGCTTGGGTAATTTTTTGGTGGTTGAGCATGAAAGGGGGATACGATCCCTATATGCCCATATGCGCCCCGATACTTTGGATCCTCAAAAGACGGATCTTGTGAAATCCGATGTGATCGGAATAATTGGTGAGACAGGCAGTTCCTTGGGAAAGCACCTTCATTTCGAAGTGGTCGACAGAGAATTTCATCAATTGGTAAATCCAATACGGCTTCTCCCAGCATTAACTGACACCACAGCGCCGTCGATCGGAATTGTTGAGCTCCGACGGGATACTATCACGCAGCGCATAGAGACGGGGGACCGCATTATCTCCGGCAAATGGTCGTTGGTCCTCGAAGTGTACGATGTTAGTGAATATGTGAGCTATTTTTGCCCAATGGCCCCTTACCTCGTGCAAGTCTATTTAAACGGCAGCAAGGCTCTTGCTTATGTGTATGAAAGCCTGGAAGAGCATAATGGCAAGCTCGAATTGGTGCAGTCAGAGGGGCAAACCTTTGACACATTGTATCTTGATGACTGGCTGTCCAGCGCCGGTGATATTACGGTCCCGGAAGGTGAGGTCCAGATCGAGGAAGTGGCAAGTGACTATTCTGGTAATGAATCTAGCCGTGTAATTTCTCTCTTCTC
>JABGPX010000798.1 GCA_018644745.1 Spirochaetales bacterium | reverse complement strand
AAACAACCGGATGGTGGCAGATTTGAATTTGCGGAATTCCAGACAGGTAATCATGGACACCGTACAGAACCTGTTTCTTCGCAGGAGTATGCTGACCGAGAAACTCAAGAATGCAGGATCAAGACTTGCTCTTGAACAGGAGCGACTGGCCGAAAAAGAACGGCTGCATAATCTCAAACAGATAACCAGCCTTGAGCTCGACCGTATCATCCAGAAAGTCGCGGAAAAGCACCTCGCTATTTGGACGGTTCAAATGAACCTATTCCTCAATACAGCCGCTCTGTTGAATACGGCAGGATACGATCTTCAAACTCTCATGGAAGGAACCGGACTATGAAATCAAGAACCCTTCGATGGATAATCATTCTTACTTTGCTGGCAGCCATTGCGGCGGTAGTGACATATTCACTCATCGGTAATGAAGACAGTCCCGGAAGCCGGCTCGAATTCGATTACTATCGCGTTTCCACGGACGCTATGGAAGAACGAATCTCTGGAACAGGTACTTTCGTTCCCAGCGTATCCGCGGAAGTTATGGCAAAGGTCTCGGGCACCATAGAATCAGTTAAAGTCGCTGAGGGGGATTATGTCAGGGCCGGCACGGTGCTGCTCGAAATTGATACCGAAGATTACCAAAAGATACTCCTAAGCAGAAAGGCCGCATTGGAGTCGACATATCGGTCGGCAAAACAGAACCTGCTCAGCCTTCGGGCCTCATACGAGAATGCATTGCTGAACTACGGGCAGGCAGATCGGCTCTACAACAACGATAAGGCACTGTTCAATGCCGACGGTATTTCACAGGAGAAGCTCAATCAGTCGAGAGATGCCTTTTCTACCGCGGAACTCAACTTGAAGTCCGCTAAAGAGCGCCTCAATCTCACCGTGGGATTCTCCCTCGATTCCGAACCGGTCCTCGATGATTCTAAAGACAACGAGATAATTTCCTCCTTGCCGGAGATCCATCAAGCAGAGCTATCCGCCGACTCGGCGGCGAAAGACCTCGAGCGCTGCACCGTACGAGCGCCGATTAGCGGCACGGTCTCGCAGGTATTTATCAAAGATCGGGATATTGCGTCTCCGAACGCCCTGTTGCTCAAGATAGAGGCGCTCAACAATATGCTGGCGGAAATACAAATCGACGAAGTCGATATAGGTAAAGTCCGCGCGGGGAATTCGGCCACAGTAACATCCGACTCACTTATTGGTGTGACTCTGAATGGGACAGTCAAGACGATTTCACCCGTCATCCAGAGAGTCGGGAACACCAGGATGTCAAAGGTTGTGGTCGTAATCGACTCGGACGGAAATAGATTGAAATCGGGAGCCTCCTGCACCGTTCGAATTTCAACAATCACGAAGGAAAACGCTCTGGTAATTCCGCTTACTGCCTACACGAACAGCGCCGACAAATTTTATGTTTTTGTATTGGTAAAAATTGAGGCCGATTCCGCTCCGATAAACTCGGATCGATACATCCTGGAAAAGCGGGAGATAACATTGGGTATTACTACAATAAGCCAGGTCGAGGTTCTTTCGGGACTATCGGAAGGAGAGCTTCTGGCGATTGGAAACCAATCACTCTTCAGGGAGGCTATCGAAGGCGTTTTAAGAGAAGAGAAATGATACGACTCATCGATATTCACAAAACCTATTTCATGGGCCAAACAGAGGTTAAGGCCCTGCGCGGAGTTACTCTCGACATCAACAGGGGAGAATTAATTGCTATAATGGGTCCATCCGGGTCAGGCAAATCGACGTTGATGAATATTATTGGTGCCCTCGACCGTCCCACGTCAGGAAAATACTTCCTCGAGGATTCCGATGTAGGAGCGATGAGCGACAATCAACTTGCGGAGATACGAAACAGAAAAATAGGTTTTGTTTTTCAAACCTTCAATCTCCTCCCGCGAAAGACGTCTCAACGGAATGTGGAAATGCCTCTGTTATATGCGGGTGTGAGCATTAGGGACCGACGAACACGCGCGTCTGACGCTCTTCTTCGGGTAGGGCTGGAAGATCGGGCCGGCCACAAGCCGACCGAACTATCGGGTGGCCAGCGTCAGAGGGTGGCCATTGCGCGAGCTTTGGTAACTCAGCCTGATATAGTTTTTGCCGATGAGCCGACCGGTAACCTCGATTCGGTCACCGGCCACGAGATAATGGAAGTGTTTAAAACGCTGAATGATCAGGGAGTTACCATTATCCTGGTAACTCACGAGAGTGAAATCGCTGAATATGCAAAGCGGGTGGTACATATTCGCGACGGGCTCATAACCGAAGACACGCTGCTGTGAACATCTCAGAAGGTTTCAGAGAATCCTGGGACATGATCCTTCACAATAAAATGAGAACATTTCTTACCATGCTTGGAATGAATATCGGCGTCGCCGCGGTAATTGCGATTATGGCAACCGGCCTTATGGCACGAATCGCGATTATGTCAGGTGTTGAGAGTATCGGTGCAACCCTTATCTGGATCACCCCCAACTACGAGATTTACGAGAACAACTCCGAAAGAATCAGATTAAAGCCCTCGGACGTCGCGGAGATGAAAGCCCTCACTGAAGGAGTTCTCTATTCACCAATGTTCAACCGCACCTTTCAAATGAGCTATCGCGGGTATGAAGAATCCGGCCGGATCTACGGCGTTTTTCCAGAATATCAGGATATTTGGAAGCATCAATTGGCATCGGGTTCTTTTATAAACCAGGATGATATCGATGACTATTCGAAGGTCGCGGTTGTCGGTTGGGAGACTGCCCGGACGATTTACGGCGGTGCCGATGCTGCTATCGGCAGAACCCTGAATATCGGCAGCCTGGTATTTACGGTAAAAGGCGTAATGGCGAAACGGGAAAGATCGTTTATCGGTGACGGCTCTGATGACCGCAGCGTATATATCATCTATCCGGCGCTGGAAAATATGGTCAATTGGAGTAGCTACGGAGGCCCAAGGGTATTTACGCTTAACTTGCAGGTGGATGACATCGACAACCTCGACTATGTTACCTCGGTTCTGGAAAGGTATCTATTAGCTCGATTTGGAACCTATAAAGACGCGCCGAGATTTATCGTCTATAAAGCCGAAGAAAACATTAATACATTTAATAAAATATTCAGCGTAATCACCACAGCCATTTCTCTCATCGCGGGAATTTCGCTTCTGGTGTCCGGCATCGGCATCATGAATATCATGTTAGTGTCGGTAACCGAGAGGACCAAAGAAATAGGAATACGCAAGGCTGTCGGGGCGAAACGGATAGATATACTCAGCCAGTTTCTAATCGAGGCCGTTATTATCTGTCTTGTGGGGGGGGGAATCGGCATCATCTTCGGGTTGGGTATCTCCTTCGCTATCGCCGCTCTTCAGGAATGGGAGTATGTAATGCCGCTCTACGCGGTTAGCCTCGGAATCGGAGTATCCGCAGCTATTGGTCTTTTTTTTGGGATCTACCCGGCAATGAAAGCCTCTAGACTCGATCCGGTAGTTGCTCTTACCAAGGAGTAGTTCATGGGCACATCGAAAAACCCACATTTTGTTCTGCATACTGCATGGTCTTTCTTATAGAATCGGGGTTTTTCGTATGTGCCGAAGGTCAAAGTAGCAGTAAATAAAGGAGCCCTCATGAAATTCAGCGCTATTTTGCGAGAAGCTGTCGATGCGGTTGCGACCAATAAATCACGCACCGCGCTTACCCTATTGGGGATAATAATCGGAGTCGGCTCGGTTATCACGGTAGTTGGTGTCGGCAGCGGTGCCGA
>JABGPX010000796.1 GCA_018644745.1 Spirochaetales bacterium | reverse complement strand
AAGCTCAAGGGAGAGAACCACCGATGAAAAACGCTATACGCAACCACTTTGGTTTTTCAAAGCTACCGTTCGGCAAGGACATTTTTCTTGATGACGTATTCGAGACCGACACAATCACCCAGGCGACCGCAATGCTCGAACTCGGTCTGGGCTCAGAAGACATTATGGTACTCACAGGACCCATCGGCTGCGGCAAGTCTCTGATCATTCGATACGCAGCACACAGCTTTGATCCAAACTCCTACCAGATAATCTATTTGCGCGGCAGCCTCATCAACGCTTCCGAAGTGTTCAAGCTCATCCTCCAGGGAATGAAAGTCGACCCACCGCATTCGATTCTCAAGACAAAACCGCTATTCTTCAAAGCCGTGACCGAAGCCGCACGCAAACCCGTGGTAATACTCGACGATGCCCAAGACAGCGCACCCGAAGCCCTTTTAGCCATTAAGGCAATGACGAACTTCGATTCGGATTCCCGAAACCGCATCACTTTTATCCTCGTTGGACAACCAGAGCTTACGACCATCCTCGGCTACTCTCACTTCGATTCCCTGCGAGCACGCATTCGCCTGTCCCACCAGCTTGCCGGAATGACCTTAGAAGAATCCTGCGCGTACATAGACCACCACCTTTCCAGTGTACAACGGCACGAACAGCTGTTTTCTGACGCAGCAAAGATGGAAATATTCAAACGCACCGGCGGCATCGCCCGTCACATAAACACACTCTGCTATCAGGCTATTGTTAACGGTACTATCAATGACAAGCAAATCATCGATACACTCGATCTTCCACAAGATCCGCCGTAGTTAGGCTACCCCTTTCTTACCGGCTGATAGGAATTGCCGTGGGGAAACCTGCGGCAATTCCCTGTGGCAAGGTGGGGAATCCTTCATGGGCAAGGGGAGGAAACTCCGGCGGGCGAGGAACACGATTGGAGGGCGAAGTTGCTTATTTTTGAGGAACAGTCCAATGCACTCCGGCGATTTCTGATGCATTTTCGGTGTACGGCCGGAAATGCAACGGCCTCATGCGAGAGATCGACACACGTAGAGCTATGTGGCAATAAGATGACCATCACTCTTCGAGGAGCCATGGGCAAGGCTGAACGTCTATACTCAAGCCGAAAGAACAATAGGGAGTTTCTGCAAACACTGTATGTGAAACAGCTATCTTTCCTTTCGGACGCTTTTGAGAGAGATTTCAACGAAATGTTGAGCAAAACCAGTACCGATATGGAGGTTTTGCTTGAGCCGGAACAAGGAGATTTGAAAGTAACGTTTACGTTGTCCGAGATGTGACAAATATGCTTCTCTATATTCGCAGGATTTGAGGGTGATACTATAATTGTTCGGTCTACCACGAGAAGAATGTTGGCATGAAGAGTCTTCGGTATAGGTTAACTCAAACACCAAAGAATCTTGGCGACTGCCTTGATCTTTCAAACACCAAACCCATTGAGAGAATGACTTACCGGCTATATCAGCACCAGATCAACCCAGCAGAAGGCTGGATTGTTACCCATCTGCGAGTACAATTTACTCTCGTTTTGCGGGGGTAAAGTCTTACTGTGGAGCACCAATGCGGAGGATATCTCGATACATATTCCTAGAAAAAGGAAGACTACAGATCGCGCGTGCTAACGCTCGACACGTGACGCTGTAGCGATGAGTAGCTGCCGGACAGTCCATGTTCCTGGAGAACCTGAAGAAGACCAGATTATTTGTCGCACTTGGCAGATAGCTTTTCTACAAGATCCGCATTAGCATCAAGTCAGCCGCGGTTCTCTGAATACCGCTGTTGACTGCGAATCGAACGGAAGGTTGCCATGACGGCGGGAAGATCGGAGCCCAAGGAAGGCTGCAGGTCGAGGATTTTCTCAAGAATCAAACGGTACTTCCTTACCGTGTTCTTCGAGATCCACTGAAATCGGGCAATTTATATGACCGGTGTGCCGGCCAATAAGGCTGCGACGGTGTCTTCGAATCTGTACATATCTAACTCCCTTTTGACCTCAATACCTCCGTTCCCGGGATATGGGATGGGTTTTTGTGGGGTCAAGATACGAAATTTCAGGGGATCAGCATTGTGGTAAAGAGGGGGTCAGCTTCGTGATAAGTGACGGTATATCCGGCAAAGGTCGAATATGAGCTGGTCAACACCTATGGTTACAGGATACGTGCCAACGGAACCAAGAATCATGCTGTACTTTGCTCTGGCCAAAATTCTGCCTATGAAATGGGAGAGAATGGAGATTGACAACATGGTGATGTTTGTGTAGATCTCGAGCACAATCTTCAGAAAATCATCTAAAGGCGCTTTCCGAGATAATTGAAGCAAGTACTGCTAAAGAGCATCGCTTTGGCCAATAAGGCAAAAACCGACCTAATTCGGCTTGGAAGCCAAATATTTTTCTTCATTTCTCCATCCCCTCATGTCCTTTTCTTGGCATAGCAGGCTACCAGACCAACTATGAGAAAAGCATGAATTAGGGCAAGTATTTTTACACCGACTATAAGCCCCCAATGCAAGGCAAAATCAAGAGCAATTATTGTCGCTATTATGATCAGATACAGGATCACTATTCCTATCCAGTAAAAACGAGCCTTCTTCTTTTTTATAGTTGCTCGTTCGTTTTCAAATCCGTCAGCTCCTTCCATCACTCATTCCTTTGTTAGGTGGCATGTATGATACCCTAAAAGACTACTGCTCCTTGGTGTTCCCTAATCTAAGGATAGGGGCTTCAGGAACATAATTCAAATTTTTATCGTGACTCAACTACGACGCAAACACTATAGAATGCGCAATAGTAATATGAAAGAGAGGCACGATTCCCAACCGCTAAGGGCGGTCCTACGTCCGCGTCCCGCGAGAGCGCTGTTGTGACTTGAGGGTCTGCGAGAGTCCACATGTACCGCCAGCAAAAAGCAATCTGAAGTATCGCCCTTTGAGAACTGTACCGATAACCGTGGTACTGGAGGGGAATGAGTCTCGTCGTTCTGGTGTGGTTCTTGCAGTAGTACATCGGTGGACTACGCCACTTACCTATTCTTATCATTGAATACCCTCAGTGGTACCGCCGTCTTTCATTGATAAGCAAGAGGTTCTTCAAGTCTACCGTACTCTCTGCCTTCATCCAGCTTTTCTCGAAACTATGTTCGCTGATCAGTGACGCGATGGCCGCTATGGTTTTGAGATGCAAAACCTTCACATCTTCTGTGCCGCCAAGAAGGAAAATCGCTTTTACCGATTCACAATCTTCTGTGAACCGAATGCCGTCCCTTGACCTGATCACATACATGAACATTTTGTCCTCTCCTTCGATAATGATATGCGGAATCGCCAGGAAATCGCTCAGCGCTGTGTTATCGCTTTCCTGCCTTGCTTCAAATCTACTTCGGATCTCCGCTTCAGGCATATCCACTTCTCTTGCGATATCACGGACTACAATCTTGAGCATCGTCTGGAAGTCATACTCTCCTTCAAGATCTATGATCTTTGCCTTCTTTAACAAACGATCGAAATTGTCCTGCTCAATATTGTCACGATCAATGATTATTTCCCTGAAATCATCCTCAATCGTCTCATTGATCAGCCGATCATCCGCAATCCGTCTCATGAGATGGAAAAGGGCCGATTCCTTTCTGCTTCTGCGCCTCCCGTAGATGAAGTACGCGATAAAACCTATCAGAAACAAGGCGATACTAATCTCAATGGCCGATAAGCCGAGGTCGATGATAAAGAAGGTGAAAATGAGAACTGCCAGAATCTGTAACC
>JABGPX010000794.1 GCA_018644745.1 Spirochaetales bacterium | reverse complement strand
ATTTTTGAATTACTCACCATCCCGGAATCAAAGGCATATCTGCCGAAACATATTAAAGCGTCGCCGGGCGGCTCCTCTTCGACATCTCTTGCCGGAAAGTAGTGCAGCTTCGCCGCGTGTTCAATACCCGGCGTAACTACAAGCAATCCGCAGGCACCTACACCGGTCCTTCGCCGACAGATAAGTTTTGCAACTTCAGCGAGCGCTTCCATATCGGGAACTTCATCGTGCATATAACTGCATAGAATAAAGTCGCTGCCGGTGGAATGCAGTTTATAGAAGTTGATGTCCATGACATCATGGTACAGGAAAAATCGCCGATCAGCCAGCGGAAAAAAAACTGCGATGCAACGTTCTCACTGTCTCAGACAGTTCTTCTTCGGAAACTACAAAAGAAAGGTTGATATCCGACGATCCGAGGGAGATCATCCGCACCGCAGTGGTTTGCAATGATGCGAATACCCGGGCGATAAAGGACGGATCTTTCCATAGATCCTTGCCGACAAGGCAGACAATGGCCTTGTTCTTTTCGATGCCGACACGTCCTAATTTTTCCAGATCTTCCGCTATGGCTTCAACAGAAGCCGGGTTATCGATGGTCACGGATACGGATACTTCCGAAGTAGCGATAAGATCTACCGAGGTTTTATGCTTTTCAAAAACGGAGAAAATTCCGCTGAGGAAACCGTAAGCGTTGAGCATCCTGGATGAAGTTATATTGATAAGGGTTATCCCGGCTTTTCCGGCTATCGCGCTGATCCCGGTTTCCTGTGTGGCGCCAGTAACGGCGGTGAATTGCCCCTCCGGATCGAGGGTGTTCTTGACCAAGACCGGAATATTATGCTCGGTTGCAGGCTGAATAGTGGATGGGTGTACCACCTTGGCGCCGAAATAGGATAATTCCGCGGCCTCATCATAGCTGATCTTACCGATGGTTCTCGCGTTATCTACAATGCGGGGATCTGAAGTCATGATCCCGTTTACATCTGTCCAGATTTGAATTTCCCGGGCTGCGAGGGCAGCACCTATAATCGCCGCTGTGTAGTCAGAGCCGCCGCGGCCGAGGGTCGTTGTTGCGCCGGATGGTGCTCTGCCGATAAAGCCCTGAACAATAATGAGTTTCCCTGCCTCCGGTTTTAGCAGGGATCGTATTGCCTTATTTGTCTTGGGGAAATCCGGGGAGGCCGACGAGAAATCAGCATTTGTATGAACGAAATCTCTGGAATCGAGGCGTTCGGCCCGGATTCCCATGTTTCCTGCTCTCGCTAGAATCACGGTAGTGGATAGCAGTTCACCGAATGCCAGTACGGCGTCGCCGGTGCGTGATGAGCATTCTTTAAGCAGGGACAATCCACGGACGAGAGAACCCAATTCCGCAAACAAAACGTCAAGCGCGGTTTCCGCGTCCTTCCGATACGACTCTGTATTTGTAATGGCGTCATAATGACGCCGCTTAATGGCGTTTAATTTTTCGGAGGCGCCTAATTCATTTCCTCCGGCAGCGATATCGGTTATTTCTATAAGATTGTCGGTGATACCTGCGAGGGCTGAAGAGACGAGTACCGGGGCGTGGCCGAGCTGCTCTGATGTTATCTTGAGGGCGTTATCGATCCGTCCCCCGTCCTTCACCGATGTTCCTCCGAATTTCAATACGACCATTTCATTCCCCAGTTACCTTTAGCGGCACATTACTCATGGCAGCCGCGCCTCTATTGATCCGTGCGTTGGCAAACTGCTATCATAATCAGCCATTTCTGTCAATTCTCCGGGAGTTTCATGAGCACAAAACGATTCACCGAACACGTAACGTCTCTGCTGAGGGAAGCCATAAAGGACGCCGGAGGCAATGAAATCCTGGCAGTTGGACAACTGGATGATGACGGCCTGGTGACTGATGTAACAATCGCAGCCCGCGGCACAGCCGATGCTGTGCCGGCGCTCATGCCGTATATGCAGAGAAGCGATGTGGTTATACATAATCATCCCAGCGGCCAGATCGAACCGAGTTCCGCGGATCTTCGGGTGGCAAGCGAAATCGGCAATCAGGGTATAGGTTTTCTTATTATCGATAACTACGTGGAGCGAGTCTATGCGGTTGCTGAACCGGTCGGCCCTGTGCAAACCGAGCTTATTGATGAAGAGGAGATTGTTTCCCATTTGCTCCCCGGCGGTTCCTTGAGCAATGCGGTAGATTACTACGAGCCCAGGGATAGTCAGGTCCAAATGCTCGAGGCGGTCTCGAGAGGTTTCAATGATAACTCAATTGTGGTGGTCGAGGCCGGCACAGGTGTCGGGAAATCTCTTGCTTATCTGCTGCCTGCATTCCGCTGGGCGGGTATGAACGACGAGCGGATAGTAATTTCTACAGCCACAATTAACCTCCAGCAGCAGCTCCTCGAAAAGGACATTCCCCTGGTTCAGGAAATACTCTGTACGGAGATGAAGGCAGTACTGGTCAAAGGTCGCAGCAATTATCTGTGTTTGAGAAGGCTGGGGGAGGCCCTGGAAGAGCAGGTTCTTTTTAATGAGGATGATGACGAGCTCGAATCAATCCGGGAATGGGCCGCCTCAACCGCAACAGGCGGGAAGGAGGATCTATCCTTCCTGCCGTCGAGCGGAGTGTGGGGAAGCGTGTGTTCAGAAGCGGACACGTGTCTCGGCCTTCGCTGCTCGAAGAGGAATGACTGCTTTGTTCTGAAATCGAGACGAGCCGCCGCGGCCGCTCAAATACTAATCGTAAACCATCATCTTCTTTTCTCAGATCTATCTATTCGCGCCGGAGGGGCCGGATACGACATTACCGCGGTGCTTCCTCCATTCCAAAAAGTCATTTTTGATGAGGCTCATAACATTGAAAAAAGTGCAACTTCTTTTTTCTCACTGCAGCTGAGTCGATTCTCGGTTAATAGAAATCTATCGGTTCTTGCGAGAAAAAGGCGGCAACGGCAGTCGGGGCTGCTGGTAGCTCTGCGCGGCATATCATCAAAAACCGAGATTCTCGATACAATTAGCGGGCAGGTCTCAGATGCACGGGATGTTATGGATGATCTCGATACTTTTGCAGTTAGTCTTGATATTCAGGGATCTTACAGACTGACACCGGGGCCTATGGATGAATCGTTTATGGAGCTATTCTCGAGAATCGATGCGCTTCAGACCCATCTTGTGGAAATAACAAAAGGACTTCATCTTATTGTTGACGAATATCGGGACAAAGAAGAGCCTGAACTTATAATAACCGCGAAAGCGATGCTGCGCCGTCTCGAAGTTCTGGTCCTCTTTTGCCAGAATTATCGAGAGTATGAAGAACATCCTGAGAGAGTCTTCTGGTTTACCAAAACAAAAACCCACGGCGGTGAGATGCACGCGGTTTTTCACAGCACTCCTGTAGAAGTATCTGAGATAATGCGGGAGACGGTATTCACCCATTACGACACGGTGATATGCACATCCGCCACCCTTGCCGTAAAAAGTGACTTCTCGTATTGGTTTGGGCGAATCGGGCTGGAATATTTCGATGATAAATCAGTGGAAACCTGGGCTCTGCCGTCTCCTTTCCCTTACCGCGATAACGTTCTGCTTGCCGTTCCCTCCGACGCTCCGCTGCCGTCGGACGCCTCATACCAGGAGTATGTGATAGATTTCGTTGGAGAAATTCTCGAGATATCCGAGGGCGGTGCGCTTGTGCTGTTTACGTCGTATCAAATGCTTGCGGATACGTATGACGGGCTTGCCAGCGGACTGGCTAAGCTCGGAATTACCGCTTTGAGGCAGGGAACCGAC
>JABGPX010000792.1 GCA_018644745.1 Spirochaetales bacterium | reverse complement strand
AACACCGGATCTGTGCCGAGATTAACATAGAACTGTTCGAACAATACACTTCTGAAGGTAGGAATCAGTCGGCCGGCTATGGCGAACAAAGGTGCTTTTCCTGACAAATCGAAATCCCGGTCGCTCAGGCCATCCACCCCCATGGCCATGCCATTCTCCACAGTGTGAGAGATACCCTCGACGCCGAACCTAAACAAAATGCCGAATTCATCTGTGTTCGCCAGGTCAAATAAGTCGATCGCTGCTTCAAGATCAACGGGATCATCGGCGTCCCTAGTAATCGCCGTTTTTGTGTCTATAGATGCTGGGGGATAGGCTTGAACATAAAAATCATCGGGATCCTTCGGCGTGACCACGCCGAGATAAGAGCCGCCGTACTCCGCAACAGGAATATCGTAGAATCCGGTAAGTGCAAAACCAGTCTGGGTGCCAACGATATTGGACTTGATCATCGTCGACGTATAATCTCCGGACTTGCCTAATGCGTCTGTAGATAGTACGCCGCTATTTACCATATCCTGCAGCCACTCAATGTAAGGGATCAGCTTGTCTTTCATGAACCAGGGAGATTTTACAATACTGTCGGTGGGATCCACATTATAATTTCCGGCCGGAAGCCCGAAAAATGGTGCGAAGTAAGTGAAACCCGGCGTCCACAAAAGTACCTCATCCTGTTTACCATTTTCATTTACGTCTTGTTCCCTAAAAGCTTTCATAGCGGTGGACAATTCGTCAATCGTTGTAGGAAGTGGTAAACCAAGTTTCTGAAGCCAATCATATCTGATCATGGGGACGGTTAAGGAGAAAAACGGATTTCCTTTGGCCGTCATATTAACCCAACTCGGCAGAAAATACGCTTTCTCGTCCGGTGACCTAACGGGTCCCCAAAAATCCAATTTATATTTGTTATCCATCTTCTGCCAATTCCCGTTGCTATACTTTTCTACCAATGGCAATACATCCCGGAACACACCGTTTTTGCCTAAGTTGATAATCGTTGCTATGGGCAATCCGTCGAGCATCACGAGATCAGGCAATTTCGATGCGGCCAATCTTGTCTGCAATACCTGGTCCCACTGCGGGCCCGCGATCGCCTCTATATCAAGATTGAGATTAGCGCTCTTCAGCATTTCCTCGTATTTTAGCCAAGAGGCTTGGTTTTCCCTGGTGTCCCACATTTCCTGATCCACTTTGCCTATTATCGAAAGCGTCCTTACGCCTCCGTCAGACTCCGATGCCTCGGACTGACCGGTCGCGATGGCCTGCTGAGCGAAGCCCAGACAGAGCGTAACCATGACGATCACTCGTAATACTTGTTTTACGTTCATTTTTCTTGCTCTCCTCTATTGTCTTTTTCGACTTGATACAGCAGGCCCCTGCCTGGCTATTCAAGATCACAAAGCACGTCTGTTCGTTTTCTGCCGATGCTTTTATCTCATTTTCACTCCTCCTTGTAAATTTCTTCCTTTATGAAATTTAGCCTTTCAAAGATCCCAACATCACGCCTTTTACGAAATACTTCTGGAAAAACGGATAGGTGAATATGACCGGAAGGGTTGTAAAAATAATCAATGAATACTTGAGTTGAAAAGCGCGTAGCTGTCGTTGAATGGCACTTCCGAGGTCCAAAGTGCTGGTAATCTGCGACATATCTACAGTTTGCTCGATCATGACCCTGTATAGATAAAATTGCAGCGGGTGAAGTTTAGGATTCGGCAAATATATTAGAGCGTTAAACCATGAATTCCAAATGGTAACAATCGCATATATGGCAACAACTGCAAGAACGGGTTTCGACAAAGGAATCATAATAGAAATTAAAATCCTACCGTGACCCGCTCCGTCAATAAATGCACTTTCTCTCATTTCGTCGGGAATTGTCATCATGAACGTACGTACGAGGATGATAAAAAACACAGTGACTGCACCAGGGATAATCATGGAGAATATATTATTGTACAATCCGAGCTTGAGAACCAGAAGAAATGTGGGAATGAGTCCCCCTCCGAAATACATGGTAAAGACCAGATACCACACAACGAACTTTCGCCCATATAGTTTTTTCGCGCATAGCGGATATGCTGCCAACACTGCGGCAACAAGATTGAGCATGGTTCCGCTGACAACATAGATCATAGTATAAGCGTAAGATCGCCAGAGTTTTGGATCACTCAATATCAATTGAAATGAACCGAAATACAGTTTCTTTGGAAATAGAAGGGCGGTCCCGGCAATTACCTCGTTCGGATCGGCAATTGATTGAATAAGGACATAATAGAAAGGATATAGCGTCGCGATGCAGACAAGAGTCATTGCCGTATAGATTACGACTGAGGTAAACCGAGATCCTCCCGTGATTTTGAGCTTGGAACGGCGTGCTCTCGACACTTTGCTAAACATCACTTCACCTCTTTATCCCGCACTACCAAAGCGAATAGTTGTTAACTTTACGGGAAATAGCGTTCGCTCCAACAAGCAATGAAAAATTGATTACCTGCATAAACATTCCGATGGCCGTTGTTTTACTGAACTGACCGCCCTGCAAGCCAACACGATAGATGTAGGTTCCGATAACGTCAGATGTCTCATATATTCCCGGATTATACATCAATAGAATAAACTCAGTGTTGGAATTCAATAGACCGCCAATGGTAAATATCAGCAGGATGATAATAGTTCCTTTTATGGACGCAAGTGTGATATGCCACATCTGTGCGAAACGACTTGCACCATCAATATTCGCCGCCTCATAAAGATTGGGATCGATACCTGAAATGGCGGCCATATAGATAACGCTGCTCCAACCAAATGTTTTCCAGATGGTTGTAATAACATAAACCCATGGGAATGCGCGCGGATCTGTGTTGAAACCTATGGGCGCAAATCCCATTGCCGTTATTATTTTATTTACTAGACCATTTTGCCCAATGAGCGTTAAAGACATGCTGGCAACGACTACCATGGAAATAAAATATGGAAGGTAACTGGTTGTCTGTAAGATTTTTCTGTATCTAATCGATTTAATCTCATTGAGAAAGAGAGCGAACAAAATAGGAATGACAAAGCCGATCGATAATAGCAAGCCGCTTAGAACGAGTGTATTCCGGATTAAACGCCAAAAATACACCGAAGTCATGAAGTCGATGAAATGCTTGATTCCTACCCATTGCGTGGCGGGGCCAAGAGATAGAAACCTGCTGCCTGGAAAATAGTTCTGGAAAGCAATGACAAGACCGTAGATCGGGATATAATTGAAAATGAATACGTAAATAAGAACCGGCGCAAGCAACGCGTAGAGTATTAATTGTTCCTTAACATTCTTTTTATTCAAAACTCTTTTCAAATTTGATTAAACCTTCGCACGCCCAACGTACCAAAACGATGTAATCGTTTACACAAACCTTATCATCTAGCTCTCCTGCTGTCAAGCGCATAATTCTCTTTTTTCAGAATAGTACTCCATAACTATGGTTCTTTCCGCGCGAATTAAGAAAGGAGCACGGCCATATCAAGAGGCGTTGACGGGACTATTATTTGCTGTTAACGTTTACGAGAACGTTTACGAGAACGTTTACGAGAACGTCTGTTGAGACGCTTCAAAATATGAATGAATATTTAGCTCGACTGGTCGAATTGTGCGGTCGCTTCGCGGACATTTTCATGCTTTCCGCAAAAGGTTAGGGTCAGTCGATCGGTCGGGGCAGCGAGAACAGGAACCCGAACCAGGAGGAAGCAGATATGACCGCAAGTAAGCCGAATGTAATAATTCTGCTAACGGACGAC
>JABGPX010000791.1 GCA_018644745.1 Spirochaetales bacterium | reverse complement strand
ATAATCAAACTTCTCGAAGCTACACAGAAATCATACGACACGGGCAAACCTGTTTCTATAGACTAATACATAAGGAAAACAAAATGCGAAAGGTGGTAATCGTCGGCTGCGGCGGAATAACGACGGCCTGGATGAATTCGATTGAAAAAATGGATGACGTGAATGTTGTAGGAGCGTGCGATCTTGATCCTGCTCAGATCGACGGATTCATAAAAAAATGGGAACTCACCAACGCGGTAACAGGAACCGATCTGGCGGATGTGATCTCCCGCAGCGCCGCGGACACCGTGTTCGACTGCACGGTGCCGGCGGCGCACAAGAGCGTCACACTCACCGCCCTCGACGCGGGTTGCGACGTCCTCGGTGAAAAGCCGATGGCTGAAAGCATGGAAGATGCCAGACAAATGACCGCAAGAGCGGCGGAAACCGGAAAAACCTACGCGGTAATACAAAACCGCCGATACAATCCTGAAATCCTCAGATACAAGAAAACTATCAGCGCAGCAGATATAGGATCTTTCACCGGCCTGCATGCTGATTTTTTTATCGGGGCTCATTTCAGCGGCTTCAGAACAAAAATGGATCACGTGCTGCTACTCGATATGGCAATTCACTCTTTCGACGAGGCCCGCTTTCTGTCAGGAACCGACCCAGTAGCGGTAACAGCGTTTGACTGGAATCCGAAAGGTTCGTGGTACAACCACGGAGCGAACGCAGTGGCAGTGTTCGAAATGACAGAGGGAGTTGTCTTTACCTACCGGGGCAGCTGGTGCGCGGAAGGCCAGAATACATCATGGGAATGCGCGTGGAGAGCAACCGGCGAGAAAGGCAGCGTCTCCTGGGACGGTTTTGAAACCGTAACCGGCGAAATAATGAATGACGATGAGAATTTCATCCATGAAAACACAGAATTATCGCCACTTCCATCCGAGGCGCTGGAGAGCAAGTCTCATTCCGGAGTGATTAGGGAGTTTCTCGACTCGTTAGAGAACAGCACCAAACCGCAGACCGACTGCACGGACAATATTAAAAGCATCGCCATGGTACTCGGCGCCATAGAAAGCGCGGAAGCCGGTAAACGAATCGAAATACACATATAGGAGATGAGGATAATGACGGACATAAGAATCGGCACGATGGTGAACCTGGGAATGGATTCACCCGGCTACATTAGACAGATACTTCCCCACGGTTTTGAATCCTTTGAATTATCATTCTGGCAACATATTCGAGGAATCGATTTCGGGAAACTGAGCGATGAATGCTCACGGGCCTTGGACGGCAGCGGCGCCGTGATATCGGCCCTCGCGGTCTTCGGCAACCCGCTGGAGACAGAAGAAACCGATATCGAAACCCTCCGGGCCTGGGAAAGTGCGATTGACAACGCGTCTCTCTTTGGCTGCGACATCGTCGCAGGCTTCACCGGTCGGCTTCGAGGAAAATCGATACCTGAGAATATTGAGCGATTCAAAGAGATATGGGGCCCCCTCGCCGACCAGGCTTCGAAAAAAGGCATCAGGATCGCCTTCGAAAACTGTGACATGGGCGGTACCTGGAGGAGCGGAGACTTCAACATCGCCCACGATCCGGCGGCATGGAAATTGATGTTCGACGCGGTTCCCGCCGACAATCTTGGATTAGAATGGGAGCCTTGCCACCAAATGGTAAGTCTCATCGATCCGATGCCTCAAATCGGCGAATGGGGACACAAGTTTTTTCATATTCACGGAAAAGACGCGACAATACGCTGGGACAGAATTCGGAAATACGGAATTCATTCATCGGTTCCCGCGGATATCGCAATTGAGCAGAAATTTCAGCCGCTGCCTCCGTTCGCATACCATAGAACACCGGGTTTCGGCGACAGCAACTGGACGAGCATAATCTCCGAGCTTCGGGCAGCAGGCTTCAAAGGCAGCATCGATATAGAGGGCTGGCACGATCCGATAATGCGAGATGATCTGGAAATGACCGGCCAGGTAGCAGGCCTAAATTATCTCAAAACCTGCAGGGGCGAGTTCAAAGACAATCCGGTCTGAGAATCTTCACCGGCAGAATGATCTGTCATACTATGAGCACCTCTTTTATCTGGCGCTCGTTCCGCGGGTGTTTGGTTCTGCGCTTGTAGATAAAGCGTTAGGCCCAATATACCAGCGTCCCTGCTATAATGAATGAGAATGTACTACATTTTTGCCGTATAGCTATCCTTTATCGCTTGCTATACTCGGATATGAAGTTTTTGGGGAGCTATATTCAATATTGCGGTACTCTCACTAATTATGCGTCTAAAAGGTGCTGGTTACAAACCCACTGAGAAACGTTATAGACTTTGTTGCAACGCGAACGTTTATTTTTTGTTAGGAAATAGATAGCGAGTGGATGTAAAAGCGGAGGCCGAAGAATGAAAATAATCATGTTTGTTTTTCTTGGCCTAATCAATTGATTTGACACAACCCGCAATGTGGACTATTATAGCTATAATAGTCCACATTACAGAGGCATGATATGAGAACAATTCAAATGACTCTTGATGATGATCTTGTTAAAGAGGTTGACCGCGTTTCGAAGCAACTCCACACAAATCGATCTGCTTTCACAAGAAAGGCTCTTCGCGAGGCGCTTGCCCGATACAACCTCAAGCAATTAGAGCGCAAGCACCGGCAAGGCTACAAGCGGCAACCGGTTGTGGCCGATGAGTTTTCAATTTGGGAAACCGAGCAAATTTTGGGTGACGAATGAAGCACGGCGACATACGTTGGTACAAGTTCGTACGGCCAGATAAAAAAAGGCCAGTTGTTATCTTAACACGCGATTCCGTGTTGGAATATCTAAATGAAGTAACTATTGCACCCATTACAAGTACTGTCCGCAATATACCATCCGAGGTGTTCCTCACTAAAGCCGACGGAATGCTCAGAGATTGCGCTGTCAACTGTGACCACTTGCAGACTGTTCCGAAGGGAAAAATCGGCTCATTGATCACATCTATGCTTCCGGCAAAGATGTTTGATGTTGGGCAGGCCATTCGCTTTGCTCTCGATATTTGAGAAAAGACCGGCCAACCTGTCAGTTCAGGTGATAGCCAGGGCCGAGGCATTTTGGAAGGTTTATGTAAAGTCAAATATTTTGTATTTTATTGAAGTCAGTGGAAACTCAGGGCTTCCCCTGACTTCACCGTTGAGGTTGTAGAAAAAGTGTCTTGAAAAGTAATTTCCCGTGAAAGGGAGGAAGTAGTTTTCAGCGGATGAGTTTACCTATGATGAGCGATGCGGAAAACTGATCTACCCGGCGGTTGTGAAGCTTGATGGGGTATGTGGCGATCAGAAAATTTCCTATGCCGAGCAGATGAAACAGATATTCGATAAACCGGAATCCCGAAGTATCTACAGTAAGAGGATGGGGACAGTTGAGCCGGTATTCGGCAACATTCGCGCCACGCTGGGTCTGGATCGATTCACGCTCAGGAGCAAGAAGAAGGTGAATGTTCAATGGCTATTGTTCTGTATGGTTCCCAATATCGGGAAGATTCAGATATATTCTAAAGCAGAATAGTAACGGGGTGGCGGAATTGGGCGGAAGAGCGCGCGGTTAGCTTCAGAAAGAGATGAGATTATTGATTGCTTGAGAGCATGGGCTGAGCTAGAATCAATAAGGAGAACTACATAGAAATCGAGGTTTTTCTATAGGCTCGTTATGCGGCAACAGAATGGCTGTTGACGATTCGGAGCCGTCAATGGAGAATGCAGATATGAGTGGAAGAGATTGGGAGCGTCCAACATCAGTTGAGTTGATTA
>JABGPX010000789.1 GCA_018644745.1 Spirochaetales bacterium | reverse complement strand
CGGGAAACAACCAAAAAATGAAATAGTAAATAATAACCGGCGCTATGAGTAGATACGGCACCATTTTTTTCCTGGTTTCCCTGCTAAGTGATAATTGCTGTTTTATAATTGTCATTATTCACCCATTAAAAAAAAAGGCGGCCGGATGTACCGGCCGCCAAGAAATTACTTCAGCAAAGCTTCTATTTTTGCCTGCGCAGCATCGATAAGTGCTTTGTCATAGACTCCGGTGCCAATAATCATGTCTGCAAAAACATCATCATATACCTGTTTTACGGCACCCCATGATGTGTATGCACTTCCGGGTACTCCTGATACAACACCATTTTGAAGTACCATCACACCTTTTTTAATTACTTCATCTACAGGTGTGTCACCAAGAACCGCGATTGCTTCATCAATCGGAGGTAGAAAACCGCCGGTTCCTCTGGCAACCTTTACTGCTATTTCCGGTCGGGTCATAAATTCGATGAACTTCAGTGCAAGTTCTCTGTTTTCCGCACCCACGGGAACACCAAAGCCGCTAACACCGGCTATCGATCCGATTCCATTTGGCCCTTTCGGCGCGGGAGCTATAACATAGTTTGATGGATTTGATCTGTATGCTTCACCGGTACGAGCCATATGAGCCACTGTTAACCATGTTTCACCACTCTTCATCGGAGCTGTAACATTGTCGTAGGTCATTACTGTAGGAGAATATGCTTCGTGCATCTTGGTAAGCAATTTCCATCCTTCAAGTGCTCCGGGGGAGTTAATAACGGGAAACTCGCCGCCGTAAGAAAGAAACAATCCGCCGTACATATAGATAAGCGATTTCATCGGTACACCGGTTACAGCTGCTTTGCCTTCACCTTCGCCTTCTGCAACGGCTACAGCCCAATCGATATACTGTTCCCAGGTAATATCCTGTACATCCGCGCCGGCCGGCAGATATTTCATGGCTTTGTTATTTGCCAGGAGCAAATACACATCACCACCCACAGGGGCAAAATAGGTTTTTCCGCCAGACATAATGCTGTCCAGGAAAGCCGCGGAGAATGTTCTGCCCTTCCATTCGGATACCGGGAGCTCTTCGACATAATTGTTGGTGATCCACTGATCCATTACGCCATTGTGCGCGATGACAACATCGGTTGTTACTCTTCCTGTCTCCGCTTGAAGTTTGGCTCTCTTCAGAAGCACAGTGTCATCAAGTATTTCAAACTTGACGACCACATTGTTCTCTTTTTCGAACTCAGGAAAAACCTCGTCGTAGAGAAACTTTTGTTCCGACGCAGGCGAGTAGAGCCTGGATGAGACTACGAGGGAGGTCGGCGCATTTGCGGCCTCTTCCTGACCTGGTCCTGCAAACAGGAGCCCTGTTGCCAGTAATGACAACACGATTAGACTGATTAGAACTTTTCTCATAGAAAAATCCTCCTATAATTTTATAATGCAGCCGCAACGCGGCCGTTAGCATTATTTTTAAATAAACTCATTGCTTTTTGCATTACTGCTTCAAGCTGTTTCATGTAGAGCAGACTGTAGAGAAACAAATCTCCCGGATTATGGTCGAGATCGATAATCGTATTTGCATCATCGATTACTTCACGGCTTTCGAGTCTGGAAAATGGAATAAGCAGGATCTGACCAGGTACCGAAAGGAGAAAAAGCCTTTTATCAGGCTCCCCTAAGGGTGTCCCTCCGCGAATAGTTCCATCATCCAGCACATTGATTTCTCTGGAAGTAAGCTCAAACCAATCAGCGGGGTATATATCTGAAAGGCCCTGCATCCACACCGTAAGATCCGCGTGATGGATCCTGTCTATCAGTTTGATATAACCTTCACCCCATCTTTCCCCGGGATCCACGGGGGCCGCTCTGCCTCCCAACTGATCGAGCTGAATACCATCAGCTCCCAATTCCTTTAGAGCTAGGGCTTCCGAAAACAGCCTGTCCTGCCACTCATCCACGGCAGGATTCATCACATAAAATGTTCTGTCGTGATAGATCTCTGTAAAGGCGGTACCGACATCATCTTTTAAAACCGCGTTATAGAGACCATCTTTTTCTACGGTTCCCTTTTGAGCGATTCTTCCGTTCATATAGAAAACTGCTTTTTGTCCGTTGTCATGGATTCCCTCAATTGCTCTTTTGAGGTTTGACCGGCCGCCCAGAATAGCGGATGGCGCGTAGTCCGGGTATTCTGTGTCGTGTCCATGAGAGTAGCCAAAAATATGGAGGACATTATTAGGTCCCAGAATTTTCCGCATAAGATTTGAGATGTCTGTAAGAACGGAGAATCCTCTCTCATCAGGCACGTGAGTGTTTCCGTCCGGCCCAATGAGCCCTACCTGCACCTGCCAACTAGAATCAGTAGTAGACATCGGCAACCTCACCCAAGCGCTGGATTCCCGAAGTTTCGCCATCTTATTTTCTAGCATTTTCATATCATCAAAAAACAGGCAAAACCAGCTTCTACTTTTCCCCTTGATAGATATAGAAGCCGATTTTTCATCGGCCGCGTTTACACAAAACTCAGTAACTCTGCCTTCGGTATCCGGCGGTGCAGCAAAGGCAAACCCTCGTCCTGTTTCCTCTGTGAATATCAATGTTCTGCACGAGGCGGTTGCGGGGTATGAGATAGTAAGGCCATGTGCCGCATTGTGGCGCCGAATTGCTTCAATAATATGAGAAGCGAAAAAAGTCTCTCCCTCTCTGTTCGGCCATGTTATTCGCCAATTCCCGCCTGACATCTCAAGCGAGAAATCATGTGCCGGGTAGCTGCCTGTGTACTCAATTTCAGTTGCGATTTCTGATTTTCTTTCTATAAATTCATGTTTGGAAATAACGGTGCACTGATAACCGGGCTGTCTGTACAGAATCTTTTTCACGCAAGTACCAGGCTTTTTGTCATCAATTCCTTCAATGTGTTTCTGGAGTTATTTGCTTTACCAACATTGAAATTGTTTTCAAGTTTTTTTATTGTCTCGTGGGAAACTAATGTTTCTACAATACTTTTACACGCGTTATTAATTATTTGGTTCGGCAGCCTAAGAAAACCTGACTGATCATCATGTAATACAGTAGAACCAAGACTGATTACCTCGTATCCGCATGGTTTTATATCCGTGATAAAGACAGGATACTCAAAGGCAATAATCGGTTTCTTGGCAAAGACGGCCTCTAGGAACTGATTCCCCCAACCCTCGAAAAGACTGGGGTAGGAAACGATATCTGCAAAAGTATAGGTATCAAAAAGAGAGTATTGTTTTCCCGATTCTCTTTGCTCTCTCTCCGCACCAATAACTGCTTGTATATTGCGATACGGAATATTGCGGGATTTTAGATTGGATGTGATATCGTTGAGGTAATCTACCGCCTCTTTTTCTGCGTAGCCGGCAAGTATAAGAATGAATTTTGAACTCTCGGTTATGGTTTTCCCGTTATACAGCTTCCTTCCAATCAATTGTTTCAAGTATTTTTTATCGTTTAGCTTTTCAAGAATAGGGAGAAGGAGTTCGATCCCTTTTCGCTTAACGATTCTGGTTGCTTGCAGAATGAGAATATCATTTTCTGATACATCAAAGTGACTTAGCAAATCCTCGTTGTAGCTATCTTTTGTCCACGGAGTCATCGAGAAATCGAGGGTGTCAGGCATAACTGTTGCCTCGATTTGGGAATGCTTGAACAAAGACGCGGCTGCTCTTTTGCTTATAACCGCATGCTGCAAATTGGGTAAAACCGGCGGGACATACTTGCGTAGAAATTGTTGAATTCCGGGGCAGCAAGGCTGCTGAAAAACGTCTCTCTCCCAAT
>JABGPX010000528.1 GCA_018644745.1 Spirochaetales bacterium | reverse complement strand
AGCATGGAAGACGCACTGGCCGGCGGTCCGAGCGGCTGCGTAACAATCAGCGCGTTCGGTAAGGAAAGCTGTACTTTAACAGGATATTGTAACTGGACAAAAATCATCGAACTGACCCTCAATAATGGAGTCGATCCGGCAACCGGCAGGCAGATTGGCCTCATCACCGGAGATGCTTCCGAATTCACCTCTTTCGATCAGGTAAAGAGCGCTTATAAAAAGCAGCTCGAGTATTTTATCAATCTCAAGATCGAGGGAAATAACATAATAGAGCGGCTGTACGCGAAACTCATGCCGTCTCCATTCATGTCGGTTATTATTGATGATTGTATCAGCGAAGCACGGGACTATCACGCCGGCGGCGCCCGTTACAACAGCACTTACATTCAAGGTGTCGGCCTCGGTACGGCTACCGACTCACTTTCGGCGATAAAACATCATGTATTTGATGAAAAGAATGTCTCTTTCAAGGATCTTCTCGCTGCACTCGCCGAAAATTACGACAGTAGTGAATCATTGCGCGCCCGACTGGCGCAGCAAACACCATTCTACGGGAATGACGACCATCGGGCCGATGATATAGCAGAGTTTCTATTCGATACTTATTTCGAGCTGCTCGACGGCCGACCGAACACCAAAGGCGGCGAATACCGGGTCAATCTTCTTCCAACCACTGTGCACATCTATTTCGGATCGGTAACGGGAGCCACTCCAAACGGCAGACGGTCGGGAGACACAATTTCCGAAGGTATTTCTCCCTCCCACGGTGTCGACAACCTCGGACCCACGTCGGTCATCAAATCGGCGGCACGCATAGACCACGCAAAAACCGGTGGAACCCTGCTCAATATGAAGTTCACCCCCGAAGTTTTTGAGAAAGGCGCCCGGCAGGTTATGGATTTGGTCCGGACCTATTTTTCCCTGGGCGGACATCATATACAATTCAACGTGGTGGATTCAGAAACTCTGCGATCGGCGCAGGAGAATCCCCTTGAGAATCGGGAACTCATTGTGCGCGTCGCCGGCTATAGCGACTATTTTGTCAGCATCGGAAAAGACTTGCAGGACGAAATAATAGCGAGAACCGCACAAAACCTTTTGTAGATGGTTCTTTGGGCTAATAGGCTCGCTAAACCTGAGTTTTTTCCGATAAATGTGGTATAAATCATTCATAGACATAAATTGGGGGATCGAAATGAAGAAACTGATTATTTTGCTTGTAATAGGTATCAGCATACTAACGATGTTCACAGGATGTGATGAATTATTTTCGCTTCTTGGAGTTAGCTCAGATACCTATGATCTCCAGGCCGAAGATGTATTCTTGAATGCAGCCGGCACAGAGGTTTCATTTACTGTTTATAATGGCGGCTCTTTGAGCGTACCAAGTGCTGAAGTGTGGATAGTACTTTCCGATGATTTAATCATCGACAGGAATGATCCTACTGTGTTTTCTCAATTTATCAGCGTAGGAGCAGGACTCAGCCAGGCGACGACTATTGTCGTATCTGATTTCGACCTGACCGCTATCGCGGCCGGTACCTATTATATTGGTATAATCGTCGATCCGAACTCCAGCATATCCGACGATAATGGCGGAAACAATTCGACCTACGCAATCACTCAGCTAACCATTGGCGGAGGTACTACTACCGGAGATGCTCCAACAATACCGACAAATCTCATGGTCGATGCTGCCACGAGCAGCTCGCTTACTATCAGCTGGATAGTTGTATCAAATGCCACCGGCTATAACCTCCAATGGGCGGTCAGTTCTTCCGGACCATGGAATGACGCACCCGGCCACGACGGCGCAGCCGCCAATTTTACTCACAATAGTCTCACAAACTCAACCGTATACTGGTACCGTGTCGAAGCTCTTAACTCATACGGCGCCAGCGGATTTTCTTCGCCAATTTCCGGAACCACCCTCGCGGGCGGGGGTACAGTACCTTTCCATCCTTTGAACCTCATAGTCGATAATGCAACCGTGAATTCCCTCGATATCAGCTGGGATCCTGAGACCAATACCACAGGATATAACCTGGAACGCAGCGATGACGGCGGGGCCACGTGGATTGTAACAGGATTTACCGGATCCACCACATCATATACCGACTTCGGACTCACGGGCTCAACGACATACCTTTACCAAGTTGAAGCTTATAACACCTACGGGGGCAGCGGGTTTAGTCCTTCCATTGCAGGAACCACGCTTGCAGGAGGAGCAGCGCCTCTCTCACCTCTTAACCTTGCGGTCGGTAGCCCGACCACAAACTCGCTGGTTATCAGCTGGGATCCCGAGACCGATGCCACAGGATATAACCTGGAGCGTAGCGATGACGCCGGAGCCACATGGTTCCCAACAGGCTTTACCGGATCCGCCACATCATATACCGACTTCGGACTCACAAGCTCTACGACATACCTTTACCAAGTCGAGGCCTATAACGCCTTCGGGAATAGCGGGTTTAGTCTCTCGGCCGCGGGAACCACCGCGGGAACGCCGCCTTCTGCTCCGACCTGGATCACGTCCTCAAATATTACAGATCAGTCCATTCAGCTTGACTGGGATGCCGGTTTCGGTGCGACTACTTATGATGTTCAGCGATCGCAGGATCAAATCTTTTGGGATTTGCCATATCAGGGACCTTTGACCACTTTTGTTGACAGCGGTTTAGCTCCAAGCACACCATATTGGTACAGGGTTAGAGGAGTAAACTCCAACGGAGCGAGCGCATACTATACGACGCCGACTTTTATCATGACACAAGCGGCGTCAACGGCAGCACCCCAGCAAGTAAACGCCGTTGGATTTTCGCTCACTGCCTTTACCACGCAATTCATAGGCTTTGCCAACTTAGATTACTCTGACGCCGATTCGACAGACAACAATATCCGCTATACCCTCGATTTCGCTACAGCTGGTGGCGTATTAAGGCTTAACTCGGCGCCATTAGTTGTCGCATCCGTATTTACTCAGGCTGACATAAACGCCGGACTCCTGGAATTTCAAAATACCGGCGGTGCCGGCGTCTACCAAGTGAATCTTTCTGTAATGGACGAAACAGGAAATCCCGGTAATATATCGCCAATTACGCTTACCTTCAATGTGAATCCTCCGGGCGCCGCCGCACCTCAACTTGTAAACGCCAACGGATTTGCAATCAATCCCGGTCTTTGGTCGGGCATGACGAGTAATACGCTTCTATACAGCGATTCAGATTCCACCGATGATAACATCTTATACACCGTCGTTTCCGTCACCCCGGGTAGCGAGTTGCGAAGACTCAGTGCTCCGCTTATTCCCGGAGATATTTTCACGCAGGCGGAAGTAAGTGCTACTCAAATCCGGTTTGCCAACACCAATTCTGTTTCGGGACCATACGATGTCATTCTCTCTGTTGAGGACGAAACTGGAAATCCGGGCAATCCGACCCCTGTCACGCTATATTTCACGGTTCTTTGATGAGTTGCACGATAGTGTAGGAGTTTGATTGGAAAGGTTTTAGACAATCAGTGAACATGACCTTCCGGCATTCCGCCGGAAGGTCTTTTTTTTTCTCAATGTCCGCCAAGAGAGACGCCGGCAAACAATCCAACCTGGAAGCTGGTGAGCGGATAATCGTTGAATTGGGTAGCTGGAACCGGTATCACCATTGGTCTGTAATTGACCCGCGCGCCCAGCAGCAAGCCATCGAAATTCAAAGCGACACCCGCACCGACGTACGCGAAGAGCGATAGATTAGATACCGGCTGGGTTGTAGGATCAAATACATATTCGTATTCCCAATCGCCATCCGATGTTTCAATCCATCGGCCTTGATCGTCATCGATATCAACCCTGCCTACATTGCCGAATCCAACTTCGAAAAAGGGATCGATAAAGGTGTCTGCGCCAAAAAGGTGATACGCCGCGAAAAAATCGCCCATCCAGTCAAGGGACCAATCATAGCGTTGCTGATCTTCACCTGTGGGCAATCGATCGAATTTTACTAATGAATGCATTCCAAAACCAAGGCGGTCGATGACGACCTCAACACTCGGTCCCCAGAACACATTGGCCTGGTCATCAAAGCTTCCCTGTACAGACGCAAGATTCGGCTTTTGAACAAAATCTTCCGCTGCGTTGAAAACCAGCCGGACACGCGTATCAGCGGTTGCGACGGCCGTGGTCGCCAAAAATAATGCTAATGCTATTGTTCCAATCAAGAATTTCTTTTTCATGGTTTTTCCTTGTTGCATGTTATGAAGATTAAACACCTCGCATACCGGGATGTGTCACTCTCCTTGGCCGTGATACAATACGCGTCAAACCGGACTAATAATCGTTGCAGGGTTGAGCGTACGGCCAAATGCCAACCTTCCTTTTTTTATGAGATCATCTTTTTAGCGGTGCGACGGAGCAGTTCGTATTGGCAGCCAGATGACTTTTTCCTGCACATAAGTGCCGATTGTTCTGATATACTCACCGGAAATGATCAAGAAAAAACGCTTCGACGGAACATACCTCAAGGGGCTCCATCATTTTGTCAGAATTATCCCCTATTTCATGCCGACTCGAAGTGAAGCAACGATCTATTTCGAGCAGGAACTGGACATAACCGAATGTCTAAAGTTTCTGAAAGCTTTTAATCGAAATCTCGATCCGCTAAAACCAAAACTCACTTTTTTTCAGCTTTTCCTCTGCGCGGGTGTCAGGACCGTCGCAACCAGACCGATGCTGAATCGCTTTGTATCCGGGAAAAACTACTATCAGAGAAATGAGATTATTTTCAATTTTGTGGCTAAGAGGCGGCTTACCGACGAAGGGGAAGAAATCAATGTGAAGATTGCTTTTTCACCGTTCGAAACGCTGCATACAATAGGAGAGAAGATTACTGACGAAATTCGAACCGCTACGAGGGAAGATGGCACGGGCGGTGAGGATATAAATGCTCTCCTAATGAAATTTCCCCGGTGGTTTCTTACTCTGTTCTTCAAAACTCTTCGATTTCTCGATTTTCACAATAGCAGCCCGAAATCAATCATGAAGGTTGATCCATTCTATTCGACGGTTTTTCTCACCAATGTAGGCAGTATCGGGATAGACACGCCTTTTCATCACAATTACGAATGGGGAACCTGCGGCCTTTTTGTTGCGCTGGGCAAGGTAAGGCGCGAGTGGAGACCGGACAAGGACGGTAATCCACAGCAGCGTGACCTTGTAAAAGTAACCTTTACTTATGATGACAGAATGGCCGACGGAGTGTACGTCGGGAAATCAATCAACATATTCCGATCATTTGTGGAAAACCCTGAATCTCTCGCCGGCAAACCCGACATCTCTGAAGAAATGTTGAAAGAACTCATGTTGAAGGATTGCCCGCCTAGATAATTCTGCACTAGCCGCAGAAACGACGGACTCCTAGCCGACGGACGCGCACCAACGGGCGCGTAATTTGACAGCTTCCGGCTGACCGGCTACCATCGCCTGTATGAAAACCGCGACTAGCGTAATCCTCAAAAAGCCCGGATCGCTCATAGTGAGAGAGATTGAAGTTCCTAAGATCCCCCTCGATTCAATAGAAGTAGAGATGAAGGCCTGCGGTATCTGCGGCAGTGACATTCGATACCTTGCCGGAGAGAATCCCTGGAGCCAACATACTCTCGGGAAGAATCTACCCTCGCCTCCCAACATGGTTCTCGGTCATGAAGTCGCAGGCATCACGCGCGGCAGCGGTACTGCCCGCAGAATCGCGGTACTCGCTTTTAGAGGCTGTGGTATCTGTCGGTTATGTATCAACGGCGACGAAAACCTATGTGAAGACATGTATCACTTTGGCCATAGCGCGGGTTGGAGCAAGATGGATTATTATCCAGGCGGCATGGCCGATTCGTTTAACATATGGAACGAAGGCGCGGTTACTATTCCGGAGAGCATCAGCTTTGAAGCAGCGGTATTTCTGGACGGCCTTGCCGTCGCGCTTCACGCCCTGGAAACCGGTGATTTTGAAGCGGGTAAATCCGTCGGCATAATTGGAATGGGCCCGGTCGGAATGCTGGCCGCGAAAGCGGCCGGTGCCATGGGCGCGAGTTTTATAGCCGGATGCGATACCGATTCTACGCCGATACGGCTTGCCCTCGAAGGCGGTATCGAGCACGCGATAAACGGCGGATCCGAGGAATTGCTACGGACATTGAAGGGCTCGAACAGGCAAGGTGTGGATCTCATTATCGATACCGTCGGGACATACGAGAGCATCGAGTACGGCCTAAAGGCATTGGATAAAAGAGGCGCGGTGGTCCTCCTCGCGGTTCACGGTGAGAGCCTGCCCTTCAAACCGCTGCTGTTAAACGGCGAGCGAAAAGTTATCACTTCGGCTAATAATCGATATAAAGACTTCACCAGCGCTACCCAGCTGCTTGCCGATAGAAGGATTGAAGTCGAGCATCTCATTACCCACCGTTTTAATCTACAAGACGCCGCAGAGGCTTTCCGGGTCATGCAGAACAAAGAGGAAGAACAGGCTTTCAAAGTGATACTGTCACCCTGTGTTCTTAGCCCGGCGTTTAACCCGGGTAACGGTATCCGGCTGAATGGACGGTAACAATCAGTTCCGGGTTTTTTGGATCTACTTCGATTTTTTTTCTGAGTTGGGAAATATACTGATCGAGAGATCTCGAACTCGGTAGATAATCGACTCCCCATCCCGCATCAAATAGATCGTTTCGGTTCATTACCTTCCCGGGGTTGGATGCAAAAAGAACAAGCAGTTTCACATCTCGCGGAGAAAGCTCGATCGTATTACCGTCGCGATACGCCCGAAGTTCGGAAGGAATTATTTCCAAATCGCCAAGGGCGGTGGTTGAATCGTTCGATTCAGAACCGCCGACGTATCTTCGCTGAATGGCATTCACCCTCGCCAGCACTTCCCGAACGCCAAAGGGTTTTACGATATAATCATCCGCCCCTAATTCCAGCCCCACTACCTTGTCGATTTCCTCCGACTTGGCGCTAATAAACAACACGGGTACCTGGCTATCCAGTTTGCGGATATCCCGGCACACATCGTATCCGTTTTTACCGGGCATCATGATATCCAGGCACACGAAATCCGGCAGCTCCTTCTGATAGAGCTCTATAGCTTGAGTTCCAGTCGCCGCGGAAATCACGTCATAACCTTCACCCTCGAACACCTCGACGAGACCTTTGCGGGTATATACATCATCTTCAGCGACAAGGATTTTCATGATTCCTCTCCTTCTAACTCATTCACCAGGGTAAATCGAAACAACGCACCCGGATTTTCAGCATCCAAATGCAATTCTCCGCCAAGCTTTTCGGCAAGCATGCGGGAAATTGCAAGACCGATCCCTGCTCCCGAGACCCCATCGGTGAGCCGGTTGCTGATGCGATAGAAGGGCTTGAAAATATTCTTCCGTTCCCTGATCGGAATTCCCGGGCCGCGATCTTTAACAGAAACCGTGATTATGCCTTCGCTCTGGACGGTAACAATCTCGAGATATCCTCCCCCGGAAGCATACTTCTCCACATTACCTACCAGGTTGCTCAATATCTGCTCAACAAAATCGACGTCGGTTTGTACCGCCCGGGAAGCATCGAGTTGAAGAACAACGTCAATGGATTTTTGGTCCAAGGACGGTGAGAAAGACTCGATTACTCGGCGGACAACGTCATCGATTACTATCTCAGATATATTTACGACAAAGCCATCTCTCCCGCTTCGGGAAAAAGTTAGCACATTTCCTATCATCCTGCTAAGACGCTGACTCTCGGCGGTGACAACACCGATATGATCAAGATCCTTCGGGTCGGTAAGGCGCGAGGCCAGCAGCTCGGTATATAACCGGATATTCGTAAGAGGAGTTCGAAGCTCATGAGATACCTGGTTAACAAAGCTCACTTTCTGCAGAGCTTCCCGAATGAGCTTTCGGTTCTCCCGGAAAAAATATGCAGCGAGTAGAATAACAATAAGTATAACTGCAGCGACACCTGGAAACAGGGGAAAATATCGACCAAGCGGCGCCTTGTCTCCCTCAGATTCCAGATCTAGATATAGGTGCAGATGCCACGCCCCGAGAGGGGCGGAAAGACCCAATTCTGCTACGGGGGATTCGCCGGCCGGCGGTGAGTACAGACCCCACTGATAGAGAGAGTTTCCGCGAGCGTCGGTAAGCAGAATGCGGTTCTGAAACTCGGAGGTTATTGTATAGTCTGAATCCGGAAGCATGGCGGATATGCCGGAAATAAGCGCGATTCTATCAAGCATGATACCGAAGAGATTTCCGCTGTCGGTTATCTGCCAGAAAATTAGGTTTATGCCGTCTCCCATAAACCAGGTATACCAGCCCTGCTCTCCTCCGCTTCGGGATGATCCTTCTACGGTACGAGGCCCCAGGACAAGCGGAAGCTCCAGATCTCCAGCTTCTTCCAGAAAACGTGCCTCCTGAGCGCTCACGTCGCCGGATTCGGGAGGGAACACAAATATATTCTCTTCATCAATAATAAAGAGTTGGCGGATTGTGCTTACACTTCTGGAGATCCGCCTTCGCTCAGCGATGTCAAGTTCGGGAGCATTGTCGTACTGAAGCAGTTCGGCTTCTACTTTCAGTATATGAGATTGAATCAGCCTGTCGATCTCCTCCAACTGCCTTCGCGCCAATATAGAATATCGCTCGGTATTATTCTCTCTTTCCCGGGCAAAGCTCGAATAACTAAGCCAGGAAATTACTCCAATTGGCGCTACTATAAGCAGAAGGAATACGATCAACAGGCTTTTTCTCATTTATCTAATAACTCTGCTGACTGCTTTTTTCGTACTGATCGTCTACCATTTTCTTCCTTGTGGCGTTCCATTCTTCTTCACTTTCGATACTCTCGGCATCCTCGGCCATCGTCTCCCCGTATCCGGCGAGTTCATCCGAGTCGAGAGTGGCCGCATTGCTCTGCAGAAACTGGGAGTTGGCCTGCACGGCGGCCTTCGCTTCCTGCACTCTGCCGGCGTCACGGAGTATAACCGCTTCTTCACTCCGCTCTGCGGCAATCTGCATAACCGCGGAAACCATCGCCGCCTTGTCCATATTTTCTTCAACTGTCGGTTGATTCGTCGTAAACTGAACGCCGATTTCGTTTCTCAGCCTGTCGACTCTCTGCGTAGCCATATTATTATAATGTAACGTAATTTCCGCCAGTGCAACATTTTCTCCTGATCGATGAGAATCGACCTCAACTTCGAGAAGCACGTATTTCTCTCCATTGCTGTAGATCTGATTGATCGATGTTATGACACTGGAGCCGACTATTTCGGCTTCTCTCCCTAGAACTCTTACCGGTCGGACTCCGGGAGCACAGGTAATCTCTATCTGCAAATCCTGAGCCACAACCGAGAGAATATCGCCGAATTCATACTCAAAGATTCGAGCGAGGTCGCGGGAATTCTCGACAAAGGCATGGTTCCCGTCGCTTTTCTCTGCAAGCCTTACCATGAGATCTTCATTATACCCGAGACCAAGCCCGATAGTAGTAGCGGAAATTCCCATTTTCCGGAGAGATGCCCCCAGATCACCAAGAGCCGCAGGAGAATCCGGGCCTACATTTGCTAACCCGTCAGAGAGGAGGATAACCCGGTTTACTTTGTTAATGTCGAAGAACTTCTCCAGCTCATGGCCGCCTTTGCTTACTCCAGCAAATAGAGCGGTGCTTCCATCAGCATAGATCGAATCGATTTTATCTTTAATATACCGGCGATCAGTAACCTTTGTCGCCGGAACCAGAACCGAAACGGTATCTGAGTAGGTGATTATTGACGCAATGTCCCTCGAATCGAGCAGGTCCACTGCCATCTTCGCGGCTTCCCTTGCCCGCACTATTTTGTCTCCTTCCATGGAACCCGATCTGTCCAGCACAATTGCGACATTTACCGGTGTTCGATCCCTGCTCTCCTCGAGCTCAAATCCCGTCAGTGATATTTTGAGATAAGCGGTATTGCTTTGACCAGCCAGCATCCACGGTGTTGATATTGAAGTGTCAAAGCCTATCTCCTGTGCTCCAATCGATTGGGTGAGAACCATTCCAAGACCCAGCAAAAGGGCAATTTTCTCGAACTTTCGTCTTTTCATCTTTTTACTCCTGTTTCCGGGAACCATTTTAGGTTTCCTGGTATACCTCAGTAGTATAGATCCACAAAAATCAGATAAGTCACCGGGCTGTAAATGGTTTGTAAGAAATTTGTAAGCTGTTGTTAGTGGATTCAGACCATAAAAAAAACAGGACAATTCCGTGTGGAACCATCCTGTTTTCGACTTTTCGATGTTTATCGCGACCGGACATTCCACAAGATCGGATAATTACTTATCAGGTCTTGTGAAAATGTATATTCCGGTGAATTTTCTAAAAGATTGGATCAGAAAGAAAATATTCTGCGGTGTTTTTTAGTACTGGCGTCGATTGTCGTTTCGGTCTTCTCGGGGTCTGGCCTCGTTTACCTTAAGAGCTCGTCCCTGCAGTTCAGTGCTGTTAAGACCACTGATAGCAGATTGGGCTTCGGCGTCATTCGACATTTCGACGAAACCGAATCCTTTTGATCTTCCAGTGTCTCGGTCACTAATGACTCGAGCGGAAGTGACTTGACCGAATGCTTCGAATGCTTGACGCAAATCGTCTTCGGCTACGTCATAAGATAAATTGCCTACGTAAATATTCATGGTATCTCCTCATTAATTCCAGAGTAGTATGTACGAACTTGTCCATCCAGTCTATAGGCATACGGAAAATACATGATTTTACTTGCTCAAGAGAGTGATAAAAGTCATTTTTTACTATTATTATGAGAATCTTCTTTAGAATTCCCGTCGAAAAACTTCGTTGCATCAATCTGCCCCGAGCCGGTGCGCCAAATACCAAAGAATTTACTCACGCAATCTCTGAGAGGATCACCGGTTTCCGCGGTTACAAGACGTAGACGGTCCCTCAAAACCCCAACCTTCTGAGACGATCCAGGATCATCTATTAGATTATGAAGCTCCGCCGGATCATCATTAAGATTAAACACTTCATCATAATCACCGGGAGAAAAGATATACTTCCATCCATCATCCGTAACCAGGGCCCTTTGAGAATAGAGAAACCTCAGACCGTGGAACTCCAGGAGTAGGTTTTCGCGTTTGGCTCTTTGCTTATTATTCTCGAGAGAAGGGACGAGACTCTTGCCGTGAAGTCCGTCAGGAAGCGGAACATCGCAGAAATCCATCAGTGTCGGCATAATATCCATATTCAGCGCCAAATCGTCCCTCGCGCCAGGCTCCCATTTCCCTGAAGCACAAAAGATCAATGGAATATGATGGGCCTCCTGATAAAGCAATCCTTTGTCTGTTAATCCGCCGTGGGAACAGGTCATATCCCCATGATCAGTTGAAAGAACAATCACCGTGTTACTGGATAGGTTCTGTTCGTCCAGGTACTTCAATATTCGACCTACTTCAAAATCGATCATCGCCGTACAATCATAATACAAACCGACTATCTTTCGAGCATTTTCCCATTCTCTAGGGTGATTTCTGTAGAAGCTGTCTCGTTCCCTCTTAATTCTCCGCGGTTTAGATGACAGATCATCTTCAAAGTTCTCCCATGCCGGCAGCTGTGCCGGATCATGAAGGCCGTAGAACTCATCGGAAGGCATGTGAGGTCCATGAGGTCCCCAAAACTGGCAGGTCATGAAAAACGGATCCCCTGATCCTGAAAGCTTTTCGATCATATCGATGGTGTAGTTGGCCAAATAATGAGACGGAGTCGACTCCTGAGGACCGCCCCACTTTCCACCGACAAGAGTCTGGTTTTCAGGATTGAGAAATATCTCCGGGACCGGAGAATAAAACAAGCCGTTCTCCCTCAGATAATCATGAAAACCGGCATCGGCTTGGATATTTCCATATCCGGGGAGACTCATCCCCTCAAAACCATAGTCCCCCGGGCCGGTTTCGGTTCCCACGTGCCATTTCCCGGCATATCCACACCGGTAACCGGCTTCGAGAAAACGGTACTGCAGAAGCTCTTCCGGTCTTGCAAGTTCGGCGGCGAGGGAGTGGTACATATCACAGTTTGTGCCCATCCCATGATCGAAGGCATATCGGCCGGTGAACATTGATGCCCGGGCCGGCGAACAGAGACTGCAGGTTGTATAGGCGGATGAGAAATTCACCCCTTTTTCCGCCAACTTGTCTATGTTAGGTGTGTGACAAAATTCATTGCCGTAATGAGCTACTGTGTCGTATCGAAATTGATCGAGACCTATCCAGAGAACATTCGGCTTTTCTTTTGGCTCATTCATGGGTCGATTTTCCTTACTGAGCGGAATCTTTTATCACCCGGCAAGCAGAGAGCTTGAATGGTGCGATTTTTGAGAACGGATCCAGCTCTCCGCGGGTGAGATTGTTTACAAGTGATTCAGAAAAATGCCACGGCATGAATATCTCTCCAGCCGCAACCTCGTCGCTTTCCCTGACAGTGGTAAAAAGCTCACCTCTTTCATTCTCGAGGCGAACGGCATCTCCATCGGATAATCCATATGTTTGTACATCTTGAGGATTGATCAGTACATATGATTCATTCGCAAAAGCGTTGAGCGAATCATTTTTTCGGGACATGGTTGCAGAGTGATATTGATAAAGGATTCTGCCGGAATTCAAAATGAGGGGATACTGATCGGTCGGTCTTTCATCGCCCTCAGTATGTTCAACCAGGTTGAGCACCGCCTTGCCGTTGGGTTTGTTAAAACGATCGAGAAAAAGTGTCGGTGTACCGGGATGATCTTTGGTCTGGCACGGCCACTGTATACCTTTCTTCTCAATCCGATCATAGCTGATCCCAGCCAGGATGGGCGCCGCGGTGGAAATCTCATCAAAGATCTCTTTTGCTGAATTGTATGTGCCCAGTTCGACTCCCATCGTCTCCGCAAGCGCGGTTAGGATTTTCCAGTCTTCCCTTGCTTCGCCCGGCGATTCGACGGCTTTTCGGACTCTGAGAACCCGTCGATCGCTGTTCACAAAAGTGCCGTCTTTCTCGGCGAATGATGAGGCGGGGAGAACAACATCCGCGTATCGGGTAGTTTCGGTTTCAAAAATATCCTGTACAACAAGAAAGTCGAGATTCTCGACGGCTTCACGGGTGTGATTAAGATTTGGATCGGTAATAAGGGGATTTTCTCCCATAATATAGAGGCCCCTGATATCACCTCGATGAGCGGCATGCATAATCTCCACCGTTGAAAGTCCCGGAGACGCAGGAAGTTCCTCGAACTGAACTCTCCATAGATCGGCAATCCGCTTACGATTTTCCGCATCCGCAAGAGGTATATAACCAGGAAGAAGCAGCGGTGAACAGCCGACATCGGTTGTGCCCTGCACGTTGTTCTGCCCTCGAGGAGGGTCGATGCCGCAAAGCTCTTTTCCAATCTGGCCGGCAGCGAGCATCATATTGATGAGGGCAAACACGTTATTTGTGCCGGTGACCTGCTGGCTCATGCCCATTCCCGTGGCGATTATCGCCGTGGCCGCGTTGGCATACATGCGTGCCGCCGCGATCATCGTATCAGCCGGTACATTGGTTATTTCTTCTACCGCAGCAGGCGTGTACTTCTCAACCTGTTCCTCGAGCTCCGCCGCTGCGGTTCGACCTCGATCGATACGCTGATCCACAAACTGCATATCTACCAACCCATCTTTGAAAATCTGACGAATCATACCGTTCAAAAGTGCTACGTCTGTTCCGAGCCGGGGCTGAAGCCAAATATCCGCATATTTCACTAAGGGAGTCCACTTCGGGTCGCAGACAATCAATTTTTTTCCTTTGCGTTTCCCTGCTTTAAGAAAAGTCGCTGTCACGGGATGGGTTTCGATTATATTATTCCCGGTGACAAAAACACAGTCTGTCTCGGCAAAGTCTTCTATTGAGTTGGAGCCGGCGCCGTCGCCGATGGAACGCAGCATGGCCGTTACGGTTGATGCGTGGCACAGCCGGGTACAGTAATCAATATTGTTTGTGCCGAAAGCGATTCGGATGAACTTCTGGAAGATATAGTTGTCTTCATTAGTGCATTTGGCAGATGCGTAACCCGCAAGAGCGTCCGGCCCGTGGTTCTTCTTTATTTCAAGAAATTTGTCAGCAACAACACCGAGGGCCTCATCCCAGGTTGCAGGCGCAAGCTTGCCGTTTCGCCGAACCAGCGGCGTCTCGAGCCGTTTGGGGTGGGCTACGAAATCATAGCCAAATCGCCCCTTTACACAAAGCCTTCCGTAGTTGGGAGGAACACCTTCAAAACCATTCACCCGAACAATCTTTCCGCCCTGAACATTCATCTCTATCTGGCAGCCGACTCCGCAATACGGGCAGGTAGAAATAACCTTTCGATCGAGCTGGTCCAACGTTATGGATTCGCGATGCGGTTTCTCTACTAACGCGCCGGTAGGGCAGAGTTGAATACACTCACCGCAGCCGTCGCATTCAGATTCATCCCATTGGTCCAATCCTGCGATGATATGTGAAGAAATCCCCCGCGCGGAGAAAGAGAGCACGTTCTTTCCCTGCAGCTCATCGCAGGCCTTTATACAGCGAAAGCACTTGATGCATTTTGAGGCGTCGTATGTAAGCACGGGAGACGAATCATCAACCTTGTATTCCACGTCATGAGTGATAGTAGGGTATCGCCGGTTCCCGGGATCATCCAGACCATAGCGGACCACGAGCTCGCGAAACTCATCGGTGTAGGTCCCGTCGTATTGGTCATTGTGCTCGGCAAGCAAATAGTCGAGGGTGTGCCTGCGCACGTCTTCCAGCTCATCATCAAAGGCAGTTATTTCCATCCCGTCGTAAACCGAAACGGTGCAGGCCATTACCAGGTCTTTTCGGCCGTCGATTTTGGTTATGCAGAGCCGACATGCGCCGGTAGCCGAGATACGATCGTGAAAGCAGAGCCCAGGAATTGGAATTCCATTTTCCCGGGCTACAGTGAGCAGATTTGCTCCTTCAGAAGCAGTGATAGCGGTCCCATCTATAACTATTCTGCTCATGCCGGCTCCTCTTTTGTAAACTCGCCGGCAAAGTACCGGCGGAGGCTTCGAAGAGGAATAACCGGTGACTGTCCAAGGGGGCAAAGGGAACTGGCAGCCATATACTCACTTTCAAGAACCATTGTGTCTAAATCTTCGGATTCTCGAGCCATCCGGACAAGCTGGGTCATTCCAATCCGGCAGGGCACACATTTCCCGCAGGACTCGTGCTCGAAGAAATCAAGGATCGATCTAGCCATCTGGGGAATTGACCGGTCTTCAGCCATGACGATTACCGCCCCCGATCCAAGCACCGCGCCTTTCTCCTTCAAGGAATCATATCCCATCGGAGTATCGAGAACCGACTCATCGACAAAGGTTCCTGCGGCACCGCCGATTAAGGCGGCCTTGAAATTTTTGCCGCCGGTTATTCCTTTCCCAAAATCGTATATCAGCTCACGCAAAGTGATGCCGAGTTCTACTTCGTAATACCCGGGTGAGTTGATGTCTCCGCTCAAGTTGAAGATCTTTGTGCCCGGCGTGTCCGGAGTGCCCAGGGTTGTGTACCAGTTCGATCCTTTCTCGATTATCCCCGGTATCGTTGCAAGGGTTTCTACATTGTTTACAAGAGTGGGCGCGCCGAAAAGCCCAACTTCCGATGGAAAAGGCGGCTTTATTCTCGGATATCCGCGTTTCCCCTCGAGGGATTCGATAAGGGTTAGTTCTTCTCCGCATAGATAGGAACCCGCACCCAGACGAACTTCGATATCAATATCGGTGATAAAACCTCGCTCTTTTGCGGCTCTTATTGCATTGCGAACCCGGTCTATAGATTTGTAATACTCTGCCCGGATATAGATGAACGCACCGGTGGCACCGATGGCATACGCTGCGATAAGAATACCTTCGATAAGGAGATGAGGGTCTCCCTCCATGATTATTCGGTCTTTGAAAGTGCCAGGCTCGCCCTCATCGGCGTTGCAGATTATGTAAACCGGCCTGGATTCTGATGACGCGTCGCTGGTGAACTGCTCTTTGAGTCCGGCGGAGAAGCCCGCTCCTCCTCGGCCGCGCAGGCTCGAGGCGACTAATTCGTCGATTACCTCCGACCGGGATGTTTTAAGCGCTTTTGCCAGCGCCTTGTATCCTCCCGCCTTCAACGAATCATCTATATTTTCGGGATCGATAGATCCTACGTTTCGAAGAGTAATCCTTGTTTCAGAAAGCTTTTTCTCACTCATTCCGGTACTTCCCGATTATTGTTACGAGTTTGGCTTCGTTCAGCCCGCCGAAATAGTCCTCATCAATCATCAAACTCGGCGCAGATTCGCAGCGGCCGAGACAGGCTGAGAGCTCGAGGGTAAACAAGCCGTCCGCCGTTGTTTTGCCTACTTGAATTTTGAGGATCTGTTCGAGAAAACGGGTAACGCTGAAGGATCCCAGCATGTCGCAAACAGGTGATTTGCACACCCGTATTATATGACGCCCTCGCGGCTTTACCGAATACATCGAATAATACGTAGCTACGCCATACACATCGCTTCGAGGCACATTGAGATAGTCTGCTACGCCCTTCAGCGCGTCAAGGGATAAGTAATTTCTGCCGCTTACCTTCTGCAGCTCGTGAAGAATCTGCAGAAGGCTGTTCTTTTCAGGAGGGAATTTCGATAATATTTCCGAAATACTCATGTATGGCTCATCTTATCACAGATGAGCCATACCACAACCTAGCCGACCATACCGTGCGGATCTATCACATATTTTGTTGCCGCACCTTTATCAAAGTCTTCGTAACCCTTTGGTGCTTCATCAAGTGAGATTGTCTGCACATTTACCGCTTTTGCAGGCTGGATTTTATCGTAGAGTATCGCGTTCATGAGCTGCCGGTTATATTTCATTACCGGACATTGGCCGGTGGCGAAATGATGGCTTTTTGCCCAGCCAAGACCTATTCGGATACCAAGTCTGCCGACCTTCGCGTTTTCATCAGTGCCGCCTGGATCGCCGGTGACATACAGACCGGGAATACCGATTCCGCCGCCTGCCCGGGTAATTTCCATTACTGAATTCAGCACCGTCGCGGGATGCTCATCGGCAGATTCTCTTCCGTGTCCCTTTGCTTCAAATCCGACGCAGTCCACAGCCTGATCGACTTCGGGTACTCCGACGATCTGCTCGATCTGATCAGCGAGAGTCGCGTCCTTTCTCAAATCGACGGTTTCGCAGCCAAAACTGCGCGCCTGCTCGAGACGTTCAGGAATCATATCGCCTACGACTACAATTGCCGCTCCAAGTAGATGGCACGAAGCCGCACAGGCAAGCCCAACAGGCCCCGCGCCGGCAACGTAGACGATCGACCCTGGACCGACACCCGCGGTTACAGCGCCGTGATACCCGGTGGGCAGTATATCTGAGAGCAATGTAAGATCGCGGATCTTTGCCATGGATATGTCCCGTTCAGGTAATTTAAGCAGATTGAAATCTGCATAAGGAATCATAGCATACTCAGCTTGTCCGCCGACCCAACCGCCCATGTCGACATATCCATACGCCGCTCCAGGCCGGGCAGGATTTACGTTCAAGCAAATGCCTGTCTTTCCCTCTTTACAATTACGGCAGCGCCCGCAGGCGATATTAAATGGACCCGAGACAATGTCCCCGACGGACAAAAACTCTACGTCCCCGCCTTTCTCGATTATTTCACCGGTAATCTCATGACCAAGGATTAATCCCGCCGGCGCGGTTGTTCTCCCTCGCACCATATGCTGATCACTTCCGCAGATATTCGTTGTGATTATCTTGATTATTACCCCGTGATCGCACTTGCGATCGCCAAGGGCTAATCTTGGGAAATCAATGCTCTGTACTTCTACTTTTCTGGTCGTAATGTACGCGACGCCCCGATTAGTTGCCATGGTTCTCCTCCGCTTGTTAATAATTTTTCCATTTACATGACATAAAAGATAATCATTAGCATTGGGCGGGGCAACAGAGTTCCTGCTATTTAAGATATCCGAGCCACTCTCTCTGCGAGTCGATCATGAGCTCAACCATCTCATCAATCTCTTTCACCGCGTTTACAACCGGATTTACCAGCATCGCCTGAATCGCCAGCTTCTTACTTTTGTTCAAAATCGCCTCGGCTGTGAGATCATACACGCCGGTATAGTTTCGAAGCAGCGCAGCGAATCCCGGCGGGAGCGCTGGCATGGTTTGGCCATGAATTCCTTGCTTGTCGATTCTGCAGGGAATTTCCACGGCGACAAAATCCGGCAGCTCCTTGAATAATCCACTATTAGGTAAGTTCACCGCCGCCTCAGTGTATCCCGAATCAGTAATTATTCCTTCGATAATGGGCACGACCCTTTCGTTGAGCGAGAGCTCTATCTTTGGCTGAACATGGCCGAGGTACTGCTTGTACCAAGACAGGAAATCAAGAATACCACGATGATCCGCCGCGTCATGGGCCCAGCCGATATATTCGCCGAAATGACTATCGACAGTTACGGGGAGCAGCTCGAATTTTTCAAGAATAAGCTTGAATACTCCTCTGTCAGCCCAGGATTTCGCGCATTTGGGAGAACTTAATGCCGCCCTTTGCTCGGAGCCTTCGGTAAAAGCCAGGTCAGGATTATCCTTGAGCTCCCTCCAGATATCGCTGTATCCAGGTTCCTGCTCAAAGAAAGCAGGTGCTCTTTCTATGATATCCGGGTAGGCATCTTTATGAGAATCCCGATAGCGCGCCTCTAACAGTACGCTGAAGTGATTGAGTCCCCCGGCAGTAAGGTCCAAGTTATCAAATTCAGTTCCAAGAATATCGGGCAAATATCGCTTCAGAGACGCTATCTCGTGGCACATTCCGTAGAACCGCATGTCCGGATATCTTCGATTGACCGTAGTACAGATCGCTGTCATCGGATTTGAGTAGCAGAATACGGTCGCCTTTGGGCAGAGCGCTTCAACGTCATCACAGATCGCGAGAATTGGAGGAATAATCCTCAAAGAATGAAAGACGCCGCCGGGGCCGCCGTTCTCGCCATAGATCTGGGTTATCCCGTACTGCTGGGGAATAGTTCTGTCCATTTCCCACAACGCAAACCGGTCACCAACTTCAATCGAGATAATCACAAAATCCGCGCCCTCGAGGGCTTCTTTCCGGTCGGTGGTTGCCTCAATAGTAAACGGAAGGTCTCGCGAAGAGATAAGCTCTTCTGCTGTGGTCGCAACCACTCCCATCGTCTCCGGGTTTATGTCATGCAGCACGATGGTCGAGCCGGCTAATTGGCGGCTCTGCATAATATCGCCAAGCATGCCATATCCGAACTGAGCACTCCCCGCTCCGACAAGAACTATTCTCTGTTTCATTCTAACTCCTATTTTTCCAGCGATCCGCTTCTAGAAAAGCATCGAACATAATTCGCTTTTTTCGAAGGGGAACGGCAATAGCCTTGCAGTTGCGACCAGTCATATAGAGGATGAACCGTAACCTGACCCATGTTTTTCATAGCACTACGCGACCAGCCGCAGTTCCATTCGTCGTAGGTGAGCCGCTTCTCTGAATCGCCGGTGCCGATCTGATTCCAGCTCACGCTCTGGACGTCCGAGACACCAAAAGCGTCAAACACAACCGGGAGCCGGTCCGGGGTACCAAACTCGATTGCCGCGATTACATTATCCCTGCTGTTTTTCATTTTATGATTCTCCCCAGATCGGCGAACTCCAGACACGGGCACCCCGCATAGGCTGTATATTCGAAGGGTAACCGCGGTGCAAAGGACCGTCAAGAATGAGCTTGACGTAGTAGGAATGACAGCCTTTCGGGACCAGGTACTCAAGATCTACAGCTGCGATTTGCTCTCCGGGATTCCAGGTGTGGATAATCTCGCCGTCCTCATACAACTCTACCGCCTCAATCGGTACCGGGCTATCAGCTGAGACGGTTATCACGCACAGTTTCCCGGTGAAAGCAGAACCCATAGGTTGGTCATTGATTCGAAAATCAAGAGTGACTTTGCGGCCCATAGTTGCGTAACACCGGTGATTTTTCAATGCTTCAATAATACATTCAACGGTAAGATCCTTTGCCCAGATCCCGGTCAGCGCGCCGCCGAGTCCCGGATTTCGACGATGCTCATCGCTGCCGCCGATTAGACCGATCTTGTTTCCCCGGCGAAGCTCCCTGTGAAAGGGGCCCGGATCAATCTCGAGATATGGGTCCCAAGAAGAGCAAGCTTCGATATTTGCCTCCACAGCGTGCCCGGAAAGATTCCAGTCAGAGTGATGGCCGTGCACAAGCCCTCCGCGGTTCTGAACATGCTCATACAAGGTATCGATATCGCCGTGTACTTCATTCCATCGAACAATATCACCCGCCCCTTCGGGAAGGATGACCGATCGATGATCGATAATCTGCGAGCCGTCGATAATCGGCCTGCTGGTCCATTCATAACCGGTAAGAGCAACAAAGCGCCCCTCTTGGGTCAGTTCTTCCATAACATCCTGTGACGCGCGCCACTCATGATGATTCAATGGAACGACATAATGATCGTTATCGGTAACAAGGACACCATCCAATAACCCAGTATATCTTCCTCTCCGCACGCACTCATCGATTTCGCCTTCGGCGTCAGCGGACATCACGGTATGGCAATGAAGATCAAACCAGTAAAGCGACAGCTCACCATCGGGAGTTGAAATCCGAGGTCTCTCCTCAACAGTCATCTCGGTGTCAGGAAGAGTGAAATTTTGCCAGCCCTTCCATGATGAAAGCGGCAGCCGCTCCCGAGTAGCTATCGGCTTGGTTAAATCGATAGTCTGTGCGCAGATGGTTCTATCATCGGTATATATTCCCCGAAAACAGGCCACGGGGAATGCGTCGCCAAGAACCTGTTTCGATTCCGGCACCTGGTACCACAATGCATCATCACAAAACGCCGAAGGTTTCGTCCCCGGACGGCTATCCACATCCCACATCCAAAGCACGCCGGTGTTCCGTCTGGTAGGCCCGGCATGCTCCTTTTTCTGCTCCCAGACAAGCTTCAATCCCGAAGATGTCTGCAGCATCATCGGATGTCTTCGCCGCCCCAGATATCCCCAGACGCCCCGCGGCTCAGGATCCGTATCGATAAGGCCGTGTGAGATATCTTCAACGTCCTGAATGGCCTTCTGCCCTAATGACGGTCGAGTCACCTGTATTGTATTGCGGCCATCATAAACGCCGGATGAGCTTATTACATCGACATTATGAATCCAGCACGCCCAAAGAGTATCATTTGAATCAACCATTACATCTGTATTAATGTTCCAACCGGTGCCGTCGGAAATCCGCGTAATCCCTGATTGGCTCTGAGAATATATCTGGTATGATTCACCATCCCAGGCATCGTAGGCCACCACCGGCTGATGCTCGTGCACGCAGATTGAAGGCCGATAGCATTTAAGATGAGACGGGCTCTCGAAGAGCGGCATGCATTCATCGTCGGTGCAGGAGAAAAGCTCAACAACGCGTCTCCCCGAGCCCGTCGATGTAACCGCAAGATATGTACAGTCCGAGGAATCAAGAGATCCGGAGTCAGTTCGAGGCCGGAAGGTTTTTACTTCTTCGATCTTGGATTCAGATAATCTCTCTTGAAAAGGTGCCGCCAGCGGCCGCACCAGGCCGTCTCTGATCAGATAGCGCTCTACAAGCCGACTATGATTACGCACGACCGCGGAGGTGACTTCCCACACATTACGGCCTCGTCCAGCCACCGACGGCGGTCCAATCGCATCCGCGCGGCAAACCTCCACAATGTCACCACCGACCTTAGCGAAAAGCAATTCCTTGTCGGGCAGATAACCCGACCATGCCAGACAAAAGTTCTCTCCATCCTGGTCCAGTGTGGGGTAATACACAACACCGGTAGCTGGTATACTGCGTTTTGTGTCTTCCAATACTATTGATGCCATGAAGGAATCATAGGTGAATCCGGATTCCCGCACAAGCGAAGGGAGCAATGAGATACAAAATAGAGTGCGAAAAAAATATTGAATACCTCGGGCCGCAGAGAAGCGAGAAGCTCGATCTGTACTATCCTTCTCAGGCCGCTGACGGTGTCAAATACCCCGGAATTGTGGTCATCCACGGCGGAGGATGGTTCACCCAAAGCAAAGACTTGATCAGGGAGACAACCATCGCGTCTTCCCTCGCCGCTGAAGGATACGTATGCGCATGCATCGATTACAAACTTATCGATATCGATTCGCTTGTATCGCCCCAGGATGCATGGCCGACCAATCTGCAGGATTGCCGCCGCGCGGTCTCGTTTCTTCGTGATAACGCCGACAAGTATCACATCGACGGAAGCCGCATCGGAGCGATCGGCGGCAGCGCTGGAGCCCATTTAGCCGCACTCCTGGCGTGCGCGGATAATGCGTTTGGCCCCCCACCGCCTGAATCTCAAACCGACCATCGAATTGGGTGCGCGGTTATTCTCTATGGAATCGGAGATATTCATCATTGGCTGGACAATTCAGATTGTAACGTATTAGCGATGACCGCGCTCGAGCTCATGCTCGGCGGAACCAGAGCGGAAAAACCTGACGCCTACCGCGCGGCATCACCGCTTGAATATGCTTCATCCGCGAGCCCGCCGCTCTTGCTCATGCACGGCGCAGAAGATTCAATAATATCCTGCAAAGAATCCGAATTCTTCGCAAAGGGGTTGGCGGATATAGGCGCGCCCCATGAATTGATTATCGTCGAAGGTGCGGGCCATTCATTCTACAAAGAACTATTTGAAACCCCGCTCCACGAACGCCTGTCGGGATTCCTGGCGCGAAACCTCGAATCCGGATAGAAACTCTTTAACTATGCAAGAGAATTGGGGATAATTGAGTAGGAGAGAAAATCAATGAGAAACAGGACCGTCTAATGTCAGCAAACATATCCAACGGCTTAATCGAATGGCATTTCACATCAAGCACTAACTACAGCGACCCGTACAACGACGTCGATATCGACGGGATCGTGCAACTTCCGGACAATCAGGAGCTAAAAATCCCCGGCTTCTGGTCCGGGGGAAACAGATTTACGATCCGGGTCGGCAAAGCGTCACCAGGCCGCTATGCCGTGCGTACCGTATGCACAAATCAGGATGACGAAGGGCTCCATGACCAAGTAGAAGAATGTACGGTCAATGATGATCGAAGCGCCCCGTCAGCGATACCGGAGCGCCTCCGGGTCAGCGCAAATCGCCGCTTTTTCGAATATGAAAACGGTGAGCCTTTTTTCTGGCTGGGCGACACATGGTGGATGGCGCTTTGTAAACGTATAAATTGGCCGGACGGCTTTGATACTCTCGCGGATGATCGGGTAAAGAAAGGATTCAATACTATCCATCTCATTACAGGACCCTTACCCGACATGACCGCTTTCGATCCGAGAGGAGAAGGTGAGGACGGCTTTCCCTTTGAAATTGATTTCGAGCGGGTGCGGCCTGAGTATTTTGTCCACGCGGATAAGCGAATAATGCGATTGATTGAGAAAGGTCTGCATCCGTTTATCGTTTCGATGTGGGGATACTACCTACTCGATTTCGGCATTGAAAAAACCAAACGCTTTTGGCGATATCTTATTGCTCGTTATGCTTCCCTGCCGGTAGTTTGGTGTGCGGCTGGCGAGGTGGCAATGCCGTTCTATCTCTCGAAGACTCCTGAGGTTGACACAAAGCAGCAGCGCGAAGGATGGACCGAGGTAATTCGCTATATTCAGCAAACCGATCCATATGACAATCCGATAACCGCGCATCCGACAAACTCAGCTAGAGACCAGGTGACAGACCAATCAGTAATCGATTATGACATGCTTCAGACCGGGCACGACGGGTACGCCTCGATTCCGTCAACCGTCCGCGGGGTGAAAAACTCATATTCTCGGGAACCGGCAATGCCTACTATTGTCGGCGAGACTAATTACGAAGGAATTCTCGGTGGAAGCCATCAGGATGTTCAGCGGCGGCAGTTTTGGTATTCAGTGCTTTCCGGAGCCGCGGGTTTCACATACGGTGCGAACGGGATTTGGCAGGCAAATACCGTCGAGTCGCCTCACGGGCCGTCTCCTCACGGCCGCGGCTGGGGCGACACGCCATGGCGGGAAGCGGCGCAGCTGCCTGGAAGCACCCAGGTAGGATTCGCTGCCCAATTCCTCAGATCAATACCCTGGCATCAGCTAGCGCCGGCAAGCGGATTGGTGTCTGATGAATGGTCTGAGGATAATCTCGACGGCAATATGGCCGCGATTGGCCCAGACGGACATCGGCTGATCTATGTCGCAAGCCTGTGGAATCCGCCCGAAATCCTCGAGCTCTCTCCCGGCGAATCTTTCAACGCCAGATATTTCAACCCCATTCTAGGCACGCAGATTGATCTCGGCAGGAACACCCCTGGCGAGTCCGGAGTTTGGACACCGCCGGTTCCGCCTTACGCCCATGATTGGGTCATCTATATAAAACCGTGAATCGTCTCGGGAATCAGCTTTGCGTCTGTTGTTGAAATGATTGATCCAATGTGAAAGTATTCTCCGCTTTTTCGTACCACCCCTGCGGCAGGATTTCATCAGTGTGCATATAGCAGCGAATTGTCACCTCAGGGCTGCCTTCGGTAAATGTGAGCATCGAGCTTTGAGGCAGGCTGTCACCATTCACATGATAGCGGGTGAGTGCGGCGGCGTTGAGAAACCAGGTTCCCCACTTCTGCTCGAGTTTTGCTTTGTTGCCATGCGTGTTGTCCGGATGAGTATGAGTATGCCCGCCAAGCCATAACGCAACAGCTTCCGGATTGAACCGAAGATACGTCTCAAATGCGCCGGAGTCAGGCTTGCTGTCTACAAAATAAAGATAGGAGGCTCCTATAGGTGTACCTTCCGGTTTGTATCCATGATAGCCGTTGATCCAGTTCCCGTCACTGTCCTTATTCATTCCCTCCCAATCTCCTGACGCGACAGTAGTGTTTTTGAGCATGTAGTGATGTACGCTGACAATAATAGAATCCGAATTTGATTCTATCATCTCTTTCCACCATTGAAAGGTCTCACCGCTCACCACTCCCCCGGGATTACCTCCGAGATCTCCCCGGCCAATCTTTTGAGTCGGTTCATTTATGTCGCTCATCATCAAAAACAAAAGATTTCCGACTCGGAAATGGTACCGCTCCCAGGTACCCTCAATAGGAAAAGGCCGTTTAGAATTATCAACATCCGACGTCTCGGGAGAATCACCCATTGGATCAATCCACATCCGCCACCACCGGGCTGGCGGCTCGGTAAGACCGCTGCGATCATGATTACCGCATACGCCGTAGATGGCTTCCCGCGGGTGATAACGCAGCGTTCCGAATTGACGAACGACTTCGATACCCTCCGAGTCTTCGGGCACAGACTGACCGCCCGACATATCCCCAACATCGATGGCGATATCCCAATCAAATCGCGGACCTCCCGCAGTCCCGCCCTGTTCGGAATCACGCAAAGCGTTGGCCAGACTCTCGACACCACGTTTGAGATCGGTACCCACGTGGGCATCACCAAAAACCCAGATATTGAAAACTTTATTGCTCACAAAATACAGTAACGCATACCGCAGGGTGAGGCAAGATTCTGCTTCTTTACCATTCCCTCCTGTCTGTCCATGATGTTTTGGTATAGTATGTCACCGAGATAGAAAGGATAAAAAAAGAATGTCTTTGAAAATAATGAAGCTGGCAAATCGACCCGCGGTTGACGCAATTTGGGACAAACCGTCGTGGCAAAATGCTCCGGCTATTATAATTGAAAACCATATGGGCCGGACTCCCGAGCATTTTCCTCGAACCATGGCAAAGATAGCCTATGATGATGAAGCGCTTTATGTGATTTTCAAGGTCGATGACCGGTATGTTCGTGCAGTTGCAGACAGCCATCAGGGAAACGTCTGCCGCGACAGCTGCGTAGAGTTCTTTTTTACTCCGGGCACTGATACAGCAGCTGGTTACTTCAATCTCGAAATGAACTGCGGAGGAACCATGCTTTTTCATTTCCAGGTTGAACCTCGGAAGGACCGAGCAGTAATCTCCGAAAGCGACATCAGGCAAATAGAGGTCGCACATACGATGCCCAGGATTGTGGAACCGGAAATGAATGAACCCGTCACCTGGCAGGTAGAGTACCGTATTCCAATTAATATTTTGGAAAAGATTCATCCTCTG
>JABGPX010000788.1 GCA_018644745.1 Spirochaetales bacterium | reverse complement strand
ATTCCCCTCTATTTTATTTGATTTCGTCGGCGCGGATCTCCCGCCCGTCCTCTGATGATGCATAGAACATTTCGAGTACCATCTGGCTTGGCAGAACCGCCTCTATGTCGGCTCTGCTGGGTGTTTCGTTGATAATAGAATCAGCAAAACCAATGAATTCATTCACGAAAAAATCCGAATCATTCTTAATCGGTTTTGTTTCATTCAAGAAATCTTCGGTCTGACCATATATGGTAAAACCGGCGCCATAGTCAAGACGAATGCCGCTCTTTGAACCAAGAAAATCAACATACATTGCTGTCTCGTTTATATTGCAGGCCCAAGCACCTTCAAAATTGATAAAGGGTCCTGATGTTCGAATGATGCCGGACGCATATTCCTCCACGTCGCAGACTCCCGAGTAATTGGGCGGTCCGGCCCACATACTCAAGAACTTATAGCTTTCCAAATCCCGGGCAAGTATTCCCGCCCCCTGCCCGGACACCGCGAGGATGTCGGGAGCCCCCAGAATGTACAGAACAAGATCGATAAAATGCACTCCCCAGTCGATCATAACACCGCCGCCGGCTTCCGATTTACTGGTAAACCAACCTCCAAGCCCGGGGATACTGCGGTATGATTTGAATTTGATATTGACTTGATAGATCTCGCCAAGTTCACCGGAATCAATAATACGTTTAATTTGATTAATTGAATCGGCGTATCGATTGACCACCCCTATTACGAGGTGCTTACCCGCGGCTCGCGCCGCTTCGGCCATATCCGCCGCATCTGCATACGAAGTCGCAATGGGCTTTTCGCAGAAAACATGTTTTCCCGCTGCAAGCGAGTCCTTGCTGATCGAGGCATGGAGGTTATTTGGAACACCCACTGTTACCGCATCCACGTCCGGACTGCGAAGCAGCTCTCTGTAATCTGTGTAGGTACTCGTAATCCCGTGTTTTCCCGCAAGAGATTTCACAGCGTCGCCATCGATATCCGCGGCGGCGGTTACTACGCAGTTGTCCGCCACGCTGATGCTATCAGCGTGGGTATTGCCGATGGCACCGCAGCCTATAATGCCGATTTTCACTTTTTCAGTCATGTCTACTCCTCTCAATTGTCCTCGGATTCTACACCATCAATGGAAGGAAAATATAGATCAAAAGCAGTGTATTATTCCGCATGCCGCCAATGGTGTCGCCTTGTTATGTTAAAACTTACCGGATCTGTCGGAGCGGTTCTGACCATGAAAAATATCATTTCCATTACTTCCTATAAATGTACCGTCGGAAAAGGCCCACTCAATACCACTTCGCACGGTACCCGTGGAGCCAATAGGCTCGCGGTACGCGACCGCCGCAGCGTCTGTCTTAAGTCCGCCAATCTCGAGACCTTTGCCGTCGGGATCGAAACCCACAAGACATCGCTCGTTTTCGCTTGTCATTTCCGCGGCGAAGCCCCGGTCACTCTCGACGACCTTCACTTCATACTCCGCGGCGATACCGCTTCTCGGTACGATCTGCAGCACCTTGAGAAACCGGTAGTCGTTTCCGTACAGCGGGATTTTATCACCTTTGGGATGCCAATGGGGGTACTTAGATTTCGCGGGATTTACATTCCATTTATGAAACCAGTAGGGCCGCATACTTACGCAGTACAGCGGATGGTCCGGCAGCTTCGGCAGAGTTTTTCCCTCTATGAATTTGAACTCGCCGTCTGACGGGACAAGTGAATGTATCCGAAGCTCCGCTCTCTGACCCCGTGCGACGATCGTATCGCCCTCACTGACCATGGCACATTCGGAATGAAGCATCCATTCGAAATTGCGCTGGAAACGCCCAGGTTTAGTGCGGCAGTCATCAAACACCGCGATAAGGCCGGGTGCCAGAAAGGCAAAAGTGCGAACGTACCGCTCGAGAAAATCACCGTAAGCGGCTGTGCAATCAACAGAAAGCAGATCGATAGACTCCCCGGAAGTATAACCAAACATTCGGGCATAACAGTCGCCTGCGTCCTCTATCCTGTTAGACATTGCGTACTGCGCGCCGACCCGTTGATTCGCCCCATCAATTACCATGCAGTTGTGCCAGCGCGTCGAGGCTTCATCGACGATACTGTGCCAGTAATGGAGGCTGTACGGAGCGGGTCCCGGGTCGACCGCAAGACGTTCGCCATGAGAATGGATTACGAAACTTCCCAGGTCGAGATGCATGTGGCTCCATGCATTTGATCCCCCGCGGACGAAGAGGAGGGTGTCATCGGATTCCCAGCCTGATCGGAACGAAGCCAGATGGACCGACCGAAAAAAGGCGCTTCGCGGAAGTACCGGCGCACTTCGATCCTGATGCTCCGGGGCGGTATCGGGATCATAGAGCAGGTTTTTCCAAATGACTGTTGGATGATGGGCAAGCATCTCTTCGGCGAATTTCCACGCATTGCTCCTGGCGGTGCTATCATCGTTATAGTTTGCTATGCAGTGGAATACATGGCTTCCGGTTACCGAGTCATATGGTGTATCGCCGTAATTGATCCATCCGGAAAAATCCGGGAGCACAAAATAGGCGAGATATTCCGCCGCTTTTGCCCAGAATGCGTGAGACAGCAAGTCGGTGTTTCCAAGGCATATATCAGCCACCGCAAAATCCTGAGCGCTTCCAAAACAATAGATCCAGTACGAAGGGCCTTCCACGCCTCCGGCATCTTCGGAGGCAAGATCCAGCATATCCAGGATGCTCTTTCGAGCCAAATCGATCCATGGCTTTGTATCCGCGCCGGGTTGATCCAATCCGACGATGCCCGCAAAACCTAAGGCAGAATTGAGAACGGATGTCCAATTTGAGTTGAGGGCATTGCCCCACCAAGCCCCTTTTTGAGAATCTCCATAGATTATCTGACCTGGAAGGACGCAGCAGGCTTGAGTCAGAAACCACCGCTGCTTCGAATCCAGACCTGAATCAAGCATCGAAAGCGCTGTCGCTGAAGCCTTGATAGTTTCGGAAAGAATCAGATCGGCCCTGACCTCCGGATACATGGCGGAATGATCCTCTCCCGCCCAGGCGCCCGTTCTACTTGCCACAACTAAAAGCCGCTCCAGCGCCGCAATGCTATATTCTTCGCGTTTCGTAAACAGCCATGCCCACGCGAGTGTTACCGCTTCCTCCGCGGGAATACGGGCCGCGGTTTCGGCTCTACCGGTTTCGCCGCTCTTCAGTAGGCTGTTGCTTTCCTCAATTATCGAATCGTGCCATTGCTGATATCGACCGGTCTGGCAGCGAGAAACCAATTCGTTCGTTCTTTGCCGTATTCCCCAGATATCCGGGATTGATTTCTCACGCTTCATATAAACTCCACTTATGATTTTACATAGATTACATTCATTTAACGTTGAATTAACCACGCAAACTATGTTTTATAGATATCCTATAGTCAACCTATAGCGAGGATGAAAAAAATGAGCAAAGCTTGGAAAATACAATCTGTTTTGGGATTGTCAGTAATATCAGTACTCATAGTACTCTCCGGCTGTACGCCAAAAACGGAGACGGCCGCCGACAAGGCACCGGATCCTGAAACTGCGGCCGTAACCACCGAAAGGGCCGCACCGGTTCGAGACGGCGGAGGAGCTCAGGGAGGTGTTTTCGCCGACGGCGGAGCCGCATTTCTGCAGCAGCTCTACGATTCAGCTGCAGAGCAGCTGAAAGTAACCGTTGAGGCACTCACGGAGGCTCTTGGTACGCCGCCTAATTTCGAAGCAGCGGCAGAGAAGCTCGGAATTGCAATTGAAAAGCTTCAGGAAGCTATGCCCCAGCTGGCTCGCGGTGGCGGAATTGCCGGCGGTGGCGGA
>JABGPX010000785.1 GCA_018644745.1 Spirochaetales bacterium | reverse complement strand
TCTTTCCGCAGCGCCTCTACCCACGCGGAGGTGTCTATTAACACGTTCAACTGGAGTCTCTCGATCGATCAATTTCATCCGGAGTCGTGAAATGCTCGAATGTACCGATTACATTACTCAGTTGAGCGATCTTCTTCCTCCTGTTGTAATCCTTGATTGCGGTGAGAAGAGCCTCTTTTTTCGTGCGGGCCGCAGTATTCGTGATTAGGTCTTGAAGAATATTATCAGGAATATCAACGGTTGTTTTCATATTCCAATTATAATGAAATAAGAATACTATTTCAATGGAGAAATCATATCAGTGCTGTTCCGATTTTGGGGAATCGCTCAATTGTGCAGAAGAGTTCTATCGATACAACTACCCGCTGCAGAATGGCATGCCTTGGAAAACTGATATAGTTGCATTAACTACCTGAAAGCAGCGATGGATTAGGATGTAATAAATGGGACTTCACAAAGAGCGCCGAGTAGCTGATGTCCGGTACTGCTTGGACAAGATTGGGATTGCTGTCCTCGAATACGATTTCCCGGATACGTTTCATGAGGTACTCGGAAACCGTATGAGCTTCATCGATCACCATGTGGCTGACAGCTGACCGAAAGTGCCTTCATCCGGGTAAGAGTCTCTCCTGAATAAGAGTCTCGGGATTTGATAGGATGTAGGTGACTTTGCCGGCTTCGATGCTGCTTGATAGTCAACATCTCTTAGTCAACCGGAAGATTTTCAAGGTCATCAAGATCCTTGTAACGGGCCGAAGCTTTCTTATTCTGCCGTAAGTGTTTTCTGGAGATAAGGTGAACTTTTTGATTGTCGATTGAGGCAACGACACGTGATGTATAACAGGCTTTGAATGAGACGCCGTCAATATCGGTCAATATCTCTATCCGAATAGGTGGCACCCCCATGCGAATAATACTTCCTTTTTCCTGAAAGAGCGCAGGGGTTATACTCGGATCTACCATGCCAAATAGATGAAATACCTGAACGAGCTTCGATGCGTTCTCCGGAGAAACGGCGATCCAAATGTCCATGTCAGCTGTGGCTCTCGGATAGCCATGGTATCCAACAGCATAGCCGTCTATCAAGAGGTACTCTACTTCATATTCGTTTAACAACTTCAAGAATTCTTTGAAGTCTTCCGGAAGCGTTTGCTTTACCATAGGCAACCTGACGATTGATCTGTACCGCCTGCAATCGTTCAATCGGTGAGCGGGATAACCAGTAGCTTAAATCCGTTGATTCCTTAAGAGGTACTATTGATAATTTCGAGCGGTCCAACTTCATTAAGTCCAAGATATCATATGCACCAAGAGAGAGCAAGAAATCCCATTAGTTCCATTTCGATCGCCGAGACTCGTGCTTTTCTACTCTATGTGCGGTCTATCTACGCCCATAGCCCAGGAGCCAGCCGATAAGGGGTGTATTTATCCTATTTCCCAATTAATGAAAAAGTGAACTTCCTTTCCAAAATGCTATAACGTGATATACATATTATTGAACGAACCTAAAGCGCGGACGATTGGGTTACCAAAAATCAGCAAACTCTATGAAACAGAGCGTTCCCTGCGGACACGGAAGCTTACGGATTGACATCCCTGCCGGAATATCACTGACTGAATTGTACGATATTTTAGAATTACAGAATTATGATAGAAACAATGTAACGTATGAGACTACACACTCAAGCGTTATGATCGATTCGCTCTAAAAGAAAAGAGATGTGCAGATAATCCATACGGTTCAATGCTCATCAAGTGGCATAACTACCTAATGCTGGCCCGAATGATGCCTATCCAACGGCTGTAACTCTTCTTCAAAGTACCGGTGGAAACACCCTGGCAACTGATGATAATCGATCCCCTCTATAGCATCGTAGAAGTCTCTTGCATTATATGTGTTCCAAAATAGAATTACCTCGTTTCTTGTACCATGGACCCTGAGTTGATCTATAAGAGCTGCCATCGCTTTACCAGTATAGGTTCCGTCTAATATGATTCCTTCGGATTTTGCAGCAAGGTTTAACGCTGCCATCCCTTGCTCAGTGAAACGCGCATATTGTCCCCCAAAGAAATCATGTCTGATATCAACCTCATCATCGGCTATTTCTACGCGTGGGAAAGAGGAATCCATCGAAAGAATCAAGGCCAGTGTTTTTTTGAAAAGCTTAACAAATTTTTCTTTATTTCCATATTTCACATCAGCGACACGCACAGAAACGACACGAGTTTTGAGCCCGGCAGCTTTCAGGCCGATCGTTAGACCTACTGCAGTCCCCATGGTGCCTAAAGGGAGATAAATCCTATCAGGTTCAGGCATTAATCCGCTTGCAACTTGCTCTTTCAGTTCAAAACCGGCATTTACATATCCGATTGTACCTAATGGAGATGATCCGCCAGGCTCGATTATGTAAGGGAATTTACCCTGTTTCAGTTTTTTCCAAAGGAATATGATTGCTGTTGGGATATAGGCTGCCATTTCATTTTTGAAATGGTGAATCTTGGCACCGCAAACATGGCCCAATAGTAGATTATGTCGAACATATTGGGCATTGGGCTGAGCTAAAAGTATAGATATGCATTTGAGTTTTAGCTTCCGCGCATAGACAGCTGTAGCAAGGGCATGGTTAGACCCTGCAAAGCCAAAAGTAAGAACCTCTTTTGCCATCTTATGAAGAGCATCAGCTAAAAGGAACTCGAGCTTACGTATTTTATTTCCACCATATAGGGAGCCGCTAAATCCGTCATGCTTTAAATACATATGGTCAGCCCCGATTTCCTTTCCTAATCTACTCAGATGCTCTATAGGGGTAGGGAACTCTCCCAATGAGACATAAGGAATTCTCTCCTTTAATGAAGGGTATTGTTCAAATAATGGTATCATATTCGCGCCCCCTAATTCTTCATCAATATTTACAGGATGTGCCGCCAATGAGTGTACTGAAATAGTGAAAAAATCTTCCTTCAAAACTCTAAATCGGTAGCAACTTACGCAGATCAGCCATAATATCCGACAGTAATGCAGCACTTTCAGCCATATTGCAGCCAATCTGTCAGCATATTATGTCTAATGCCGCAAAATCGCAAGATTTTTTCCGGTAGATTTTTGCGTATTGCAACGCGGGGATTGTTTGTTAAGACACTCTATTCATATGGCAATTGCTCGCAGCCAAGTGATTGCCACAGGCAACCGAGGAAGGAGTGAGCCGCTTCTTCTGTCTTCAACAACTAATATTCCAAGGTATGAGCGCTTCAAGCTTTTCTTCAGAGCTGGCCTGGGGCAAATGCTCGAAAAGGCTGCACATGAAAATAGTACAGGTCGAGTTTTTCCGTCTCTACCTCGCTAAAGTATTAATACATAGGAGGATCTTACCCTATTCCGTATGCACAGGTAGCCGTCAATATTCCATTATTCGATTCGAAGAACCACTCCTCAACCGCGGTTTTTTCTTCTCTCTCCAGCCCGGCGTGATAGAACCGGATCTCGTCATCGCCTAACTGCCGCCGAAGCATCCGGGCTGTAAGCTCCGTAACGGTTCTCGAGCGGCAGAAGATGATTGCGGGACGTTTCGCGGTTTCCACTTGCGCCCGAATCTCGTTGTCTTTGGAAAGTGCCGGATGCACCGAGTAGCTGATGTTTGGCCCGTCCGGCATCGCTTGCACTAGATTGGGATTGCTATCTTTGAACACGATTTCCTGGATTCGTTTCAACACATATTCGGAAGCGGTAGCAGTGAAGGCGGTTACCTGAAGGATTTTCACGGCCTGTCGAATTTCGGGGAGCTTGAGATAGGAAGGGCGGAAACTGGCGCCCCAATCGGAAACAGGGGGGG
>JABGPX010000544.1 GCA_018644745.1 Spirochaetales bacterium | reverse complement strand
AATCAAAGAAAAGCTGATAGCAGAGGCTCCCGGCATACTTAACTGGATGTTGAGAGGCTACAAGCTGTGGCGCGATGAGGGTTTGAATGAGCCCAGCAAGGTGAGGAACGCTGTCAATAGTTATCGCTGCGATTCGGATATCTTTAAAGAGTTCATAGATGAGCACATCATTCCGCGGCCCGGAGCCAAGATACCCGCGAAAGAGCTGTACGACAGGTACAACGGATGGACGAGTGAGAACCATATGAAGCCATTCGGTCCGAAGAGATTCAGCCAAGAAATGAATGAGCACGGGTACAAAAAGACACGTACAAACAAGGGGATTATCTGGGCTGGTATTCGATTGAGCTTCGATTCAGATAGGGAATTAGATCTTTAATGGAGTGTAGGGTGTGTAGGGTGAGCACCATTTTGACTATAAGTAGCTTACGTAAGAAGAAAGCTCTAATACCTCAAAAGGGTTTGAAGCTACACAAACTACACTTTTACGCGGGGAAACGCTATGAACAGATTGCTGTGAATGCGCTATACTTGATGCAGTATCTTGTTTTGCGTAATATGAAGGGGTGGATATGATACGGGAAAACATTGCGAAAGCTCTCAAGTCTCAGGACAAAGAGCAGATAAGTGCCGCGGTTGCTGACTGGTTGTCTGGTTTTAGTACCGACCAGGAATTGAGCGACCGCATCGAGATGGAACCCGCGACACTGTTGAAGAAGGAAGGCGAAGAGTGACGGCATGGCCGGTGAGGATTTCCACCGCCTACCTTTATAGACACGCGTTTGGCGCTGACGTGCACGCGTAGAGTTGACCGCAAAAAAAGGGACTTGAGAATAGAACCTGGGGGGAAGTGTGGCGAATCCAAGAATTAGCGATGAGCAAAAGAAAGCAAGAGGAACATTCAAGCCTTCCCTTGCAGAAAAACCTCTTCACCAGAACGCAGAGGAGAAAAAGCCCAGACGACCATCATTGCTCACGGGATACGCAGCGAAATACTGGGACAAGAATTTGCCGATTATTTGGGAAGAAGGGACATTCTCGGCCAGGCATCTATCCGGCTTTGTCCTCCTTTGTGAAACATACAGCCTTATGAAAGAAATGCAGGACTATTGCGACGCGCACGGATACACATATGATGTCACGACCAAAAACGACACGATAACACGGCGACGTCCAGAGTATGATATTTTTCTCGCACAACAAAAATTGGTCGCGTCGATGTCTGCAGAATATGGCTTGACTCCGGTTGCCTCGAAACGACTCCCGATCAAAAAACGAGCACCGCAGGCCTCGGAGCATCAGAAGCTTTCGATTGTTGAATTTATCAAAAACACACCGAAAACCGGCGATGCCGGAAAATTGAAGCCGACGCTAAAGCCAAAACCGAAGGCGGCACCGGCAAAGAAGGAGAAAAATAAATGAAAACAGCTTTCGAGGAAATGCTAATAGATCCAGACGGCACGGATATAGAAGAGTCTATACAAGCGCGCATTGATCACCTACCAGAAGAGGACCGCATGCAGGCCAGGTGGAATATAGGCGCAGAGAATCTTATAGATTTCAGCGATCTATGCACCATAGGTATAGCGCGGCTATTCGATGAGATTGAACAAGAGGAATTCGCCGAAACGTTGAAGCTCGAGCGTTACGCGAAAAACGACGGCGCGATTTCTGCCGGGCGGGAAGTAGAAAAGATTCAAGGTAGATTTCTCCGGGCAGCTATGAAAGAGGAAGCGGAGAAAGCACCGGAAAACATACGGGACTTTGAGGCCGCACTAAAAAAGATAGGTTTTTCAACCAGGGCGGCAAAAAAGATCGCCGTTGATGGTTTTAAATCAGGAGTAGCCGAGACGGTAGCTCCTTAAATCGCGACATACACCCGGCGTTGCCGGTGATCGCGTCCCTCGAAAAGCACGAGATGTGCATTCGAGTTATACAATTCGAGGGATACACACATGACCATGAAAAAGAAATTTCAAAACTACACTTTTAGTGAGCTAAAAAGCGCGAGAGCGACAGCGGCAGATACCGTTGCAAAGTACGCAAAAGCTTACAATTCGAACGAAAGATTGACCGACGCGGAAAAAGAAACGGCCCGCATTGCGCTTGAGGAAAGAGATTATTTGAGCGGTGCCATTGACTTGGTTTCCCCTGTAGCGGCTTCAAGCGGACCGGCGGCAGGGATCTACGGCAGCGCTTCAGCTCCGCGTGTCGACTTCAAAAAAATCGGGCTTGATTTTCAAGCCATGATTGCCGCTTGCGCTCCTGCTGATTTCGACCTTCCAAAGATCGGAGAATTTCCCATTGGTAGAGTTGACGCTAGACTCCTGAACATGGGCTCAACAATTAGAAGCGCCGCGACCGGTGCAAATGAAACCGTGCCGAGTGAAGGCGGATTTGTTGTCAATACCGATTTCGAGAACGCGATAATGCAAAGCGTTTTTGCCGATTCTCCATTGCTCCCGCTTCTGAGGGAAATAACAATTTCCAGCAATTCGAACGGCATCAAGATCAACATGATTGACGAAACCTCCCGAGCTACCGGCTCACGTTGGGGCGGGGTCACTGGCTACTGGTTGGCCGAAGCCGCGACAAAAACGGCATCAAAGCCGAAACTTAGACAAATTGAGCTCATGCTCAAAAAAGTTGCTGCTCTCGTTTATCTCACAGATGAATTGCTCATGGACGCGGAAGCATTCGGAAAGGCCGTATTCGATGCGATGGCGGCAGAGCTGAGATTTCAGATCCAGGATGCTGTGATAAACGGATCCGGTGCAGGTCGACCGCAGGGTATCCTGAATAGTCCAGCGCTCGTTACTCAGGCAGCGGAAGGCGGCCAGGCGGCTGGCTCGATTGTCTGGGAAAATATCAAAAAAATGTGGGCCAGATACATCGGCGGATCTCCCTTATGGCTAATTAACAGAGATATCGTTCCGGAATTATACGGCATGTCTCAGGCGGTCGGCACGGGCGGCGCTCCGGTTTACCTTCCCGCTTCGCAGAGTGGAACCGATGGCGCGGCAAAAGCTCCGATGAATTCTTTGATGGGCGCGCGAGTTATCGAGCTTGAACAGTGCGCGACTCTCGGCACCGTCGGCGATATCATGTTGATTGATCCGCTGGAATATGTTCTGGCTCGGAAAGGCGCGATTCAAACGGCCATGAGTATACACGTGCAATTCCTCCAGGATGAAACCGTGCTGCGGTCTGTGGCTCGCGTCGATGGGCAGACGGGGCTCAATTCTCCAGTAACACCTTTTAAAGGTTCTGCTACTCGCTCGCCTTTCGTAGCATTGGCCACAAGGTCATAGAGGGCTATTGAAATGGCGAAATATTACAACGACGAAGAGGTCCACGTTGTTCCGCTGATCGCTCCGGTTGATACCGCCGCGGTCGCGGTGAATACCGATGTCGTGAACCTGGAGAATTATCACAATGTGCAATTCATCATTCCGCTCGGCGTAGTTACCGGCGATACGATCGCGGCAACAGTCGAGGAATGCGACGACACGACGCCGAGCAATTCAACAGCAATAGCCTTTTATTATCGGTTGAGCTCGGCGGTCGGTACTGACAGTATGGGTGCTCGAGCGGTGGCCACTACTGCCGGCGTTACCGTGGCGGCAACGGATGACAACAAGGTCCTTATAATCGACGTAGCAAGTGACGAGCTCACAGACGGCTTCCCCTATGTCCGGGCAGTTCTTACCCCGGGCGGAAGCATGACTGTCCTCCTCGTGGGAGCGGTCGCAATTATGAGGCCGCGCTATCCGCAGGCTGTCCAGGTGTCGGCGGTAGAATAAGTTTTTTGGCGCGGGGGTTTTCTGCCAGATTATC
>JABGPX010000784.1 GCA_018644745.1 Spirochaetales bacterium | reverse complement strand
CAGATTATCTTGGCAAAATCGGCAAAATACCGGCTGTCCTGTTCATTCTGCGAACTATGCATCCCCGGATCATCAGCCACACCAAGCACGAATCCGCCTGAAATATCCAGGAGTGCCGAATTCATGAATGGATCCGCAGCCACATTTAAACCCACATGCTTCATTGTGACCAGGGTTCGCCTGCCCATAAATGATACACCGAGAGCCTCTTCATATGCGGTCTTCTCGTTTGCGCACCAAGAGGCGCGGGGTTTTCCGGTTTTTTCCGAGGCGGCCATGATGTATTCGAGTATTTCTGTCGATGGAGTTCCCGGATATGCGTATGCCGCGGTAATTCCCGCGTCTATTGCCGCCTGTGCAACCGCCTCATCTCCGAGCAGAACTTTTTCTGCCATATATTCTCCCTGAGCTTTACGCTGTTCTGGTTTTGAGCTGCTATTTTGATAGAATTTATTGGATTAATCAACGCCGCGTGGAACGCCGGACGGAGTCGCGCGTGGAACGCCGGGTGTAATGATCCGAATCGTGAAGTTTCGCTACAACTTAGCGGAACATGCTCAACGATAACAAACGCGAAGGTAAATCTTCGAGTAGTAATTCTAACCCAATACCAAATATTTACGCAGGCAGATCTTTGTTGCGGTATTAGCTGCTAACTGGAACTCGCTCTCTCGGGCTTCCAGCGGATCGCAATTCCGATAACGGCAATGAGTGCCAAGATCTCCACGACCATGAAGAAAACGTTGTCGAGATCGGGATTCAAGTTGTTTACTATTTGAATACCGATGGTCAGAACGCCCACAACCACATTCGCCCACTTATTCACTGAATAGTTGAGGATCTGAGAGAGAAGAACCATGAAAATCGGAATTGCCATCATGATTCCGCCGAGCAGCATCAGCGCTTCAGTGATGACCACGCCATCCACAATTCCCGAACCTATTTGCTCGAGCATCCCCGGTCTGCCGAACTCATGGATGTCCTTGGCGAAAATATTCAATAAAACGAAAATCCAAAGAGTTGAGAGTACGGTCCTCGTCCTGTCTTGCGTCATTTTACTTCCTCCTGATCATCGCTGATCTTATCAACAAGAAGTTACTATCCTGAGTAAAAATGTCAAATACTCTTGGCGCGGATCTTGAATGATAGGAACCGTTATTCGAAGAGCGTTGTCAAAAGCCGTGGGCCGGCTACAATAAGATAACCGGGATTGGAGCTGCTTATTCGAGTTCTATCTAAGGAGGCGGTTGATGCGGATTGCCGTATTAGCGGACATACACGGAAACATAGACGCTTTGGAAGCCGTGTATAAAGATTTGAAGAATTTCTCCCCTGACATGGTTCTGATTGCCGGCGATATAATCGGAGGGGGACCCGACTCGAAGGCAGTTTGTGATTACCTTGATAATATTGATCATATAGCAGTAAAAGGTACTCATGAGGAATTGATGCTTGGAGTTATATCTGGCAAAATAGATCCATCTTGGTCACAGGCAGCAAAAATCGCTCAGACAGAAGCAATGCTCTTGGGGCAAGGCTATATCGATTATTTCGGCGCTCTCCCTGATCATCGGATCATTAACCTAACGGGAGGAATCGATATCTGTTTAGCACATGGAATCCCCGGAAATACATGGAGAACCATTTGCCAAAACGCTCGCGAAGACGATGTCGAAAGTAACGAAACGCTAAAAAGTCGATTTCTTACCAGGTGTGAAACTGAAAATGTTCTTGAAGAATGTGCGGTGTCACTGTTTATTACTGCTCACAGCCATAGTCAGTTTTGCAGACCTATTAATGGTGTTACGATATTGAATCCGGGATGTGTCCAAGGTGAGTTCAGCTGGTCCAATGAACAAGCTCTAGCCGAATATGCGCTTATTGATCTATACAAACCTATAATCGGCGGTCTTGTATGGCATGCCACACTTAGGCAAATACCGTGGCCGGAAGATAAGATGAATAAACGGTATGAACGCATAATAAGACAACACCCGGTCTACGCGGAGAAATACAATTACTACCGAACGCGAAGGCAAGACTTGAAAAAAATGGAAATTACCGCAGTGTTGGAGTCCGAAGGTAGAGTCTATGATTGAACGATATACGCCGGAATGCAGGGAGAGTATTCTACGATGGTCTGTAGATGAAAGAAAAGAACGAAGAAACTGATAATCGCGATACCTGGTATCATGGGTCTCCTGAGGTGTTAGAGTTTCTCATGGTTGGAAGTACAATAACCCAAGATAAAGAGATAGCCCGGGTGTTTTCGCATAAACCGCCGATTGTATCCACATGGATGGATAATCGTCAGAAGAGGATAATTAAGCATTCAGGCAAACAATGCGGATACCTCTATCGCATTGCTGGGAAAGTAAATCCTGAGGACATTTATCCGCATCCGCGTACCACAATGGAACCGGGGATGGAGTGGCTAACTCGGCGTGAGTTACAGGTTGAGCTATTAACAACTACAAATGTCAGGCAAGACGAAAAGTTCACCGCAAAAGAGATAGAGGAACTTAAGAGAATGGCGAATGGCTCGAAATAGAAATCCGGTCATGTGGCAGGGAGTCATGCAGAGGATATGGATTACAGGCCCATCAGGCTCGGGCAAAACCACAGTGTCAAATCTGATAGGCATGCGGTTGAATATACCAGTATTCCACAGAGATATGGTCAAATGGTAGGTCTATTGCCTTTGCTTGTAAGAATCGAAGATTTCCAGCATTCGACTTCGCTGCCATCGATGTAGCATGAGATACGATGTATTTAGAGTCATCAATTCCGCTACCGTGCAGAATGCGGCTCGAGTTCTGAATAAGAGTATGGCCGTCACCGCAACCGACGTCCAGAACTGATAATTCACTAGAAAAGGATGCTTTTATAATGTCACTTGCGACGCATGGGAATTCGGCCACCCTCGAATACGGAATATCGTTTTTCCTGTAATACGCTTCGAGAGGATCAAGCCGCACATATTCATCGATAATCTGGGCGATGCGACTCATATCAAGACTCATTTCTGCACCTCCATGTTTTCGCAGCCTCCTTTCGGTGATTCAAGCCACGGAAGCGGCCACTTTCAATGCACCCCATTCTTCACCCGTATTCGAATACTTAATCTTGAAATTATATTTCTGCAATTCTACGACAAGTGAATCGATAGTATGATGCCTTCGAACCAATAGATATGGCTTCCCGATTATCATCTCAAAATCTACCAACTCTGACTCGCCATCTTTTGCCTTTTGATACACGATTCCAGTCCTCTCATCCCGGAAGTAATCCCCGTTATACTCTTTTACAGGTGAATAGCCGGCAGCAATGATCAGATACTTCCCGCCTTCGTTTAGGTGGTTCTGAACAAATGTATAAACACGTTCTCTCTCTTCGTCTGATACTATGCTCTGGAGACAGACGCTGTCGACGATTACATCAAACTTGCCGTAATCGTTTTGAGTATTGCAGATATCGTCCTGAAAGTATTCTATGTCAACGGAGCGCTCTTTTGCTATTCTCTTAGCTATATCAATAGCATCCTGAACAATATCAATTCCTGTTACTGTATATCCTTCCGGTGTTGACGGTTATAGTAATTTTCTCGTTCCTCTATCTTTTCTGAGCAATGAAAATCGCTCGTTCAGATTCTACTGTGTATGGCTGCCGGTCCGTGTTCCCAAAAATTTCTTTTATTTCAAACCCGGCTTTTATTAGCCAATTTTCAACCTCAATTTTACTGACTGGATGCTTTTGCTGCATGTATTCAATTCCAGATATTTCTCCGTCCGGTTGTATCATAAGAACTTTGCGTCTTAACCTACTTATTCGATTTGGA
>JABGPX010000779.1 GCA_018644745.1 Spirochaetales bacterium | reverse complement strand
CTCTGACCAATGATGAGCGAGTAGTTTGAACAGCCCGTCTCGATCCATAGGCTCCGAGATATCGATAAAATTTGCGTCTTTTATCAAATGGTCAAATCTATCTTCTATAATATCGTCCCGCTCAACAAGAATCTCGCGAAGCTCGCTGGTAAGCTTTGTCGAACGCATTTCTTTTGATGTAATCCTTTCCACTATTCTGATAATCGCGGAATCCCGGTTATTTCTAGATCGGGAGTACGCCAGATACCAGAGCAGTGAAAGCAGGAAGAACCCGCCTGTTATAGCGAGAGGCAAAGCTCCCATATCTATAATCAGCAGTATGTAAAAAAGCGATCCAATAATTTGTATCCACGGATAAAAGGGAGAACGAAATGCTGGTTTATATGAAACTATCCTGCTCTCTCTCATCAGGATCACGGATATATTCACAAAGGTAAAAAGAAGAAGCTTCATCGTGGACGCAACCTTCACCAGCTGTTCCAAATCCAGCAGCAAAATACACCCAATCATAAAAAGCGACGTGAATATAATCGAGACTACCGGAGTTTTCAGTTTTACATTCACCTTTGAGAAAATCGGCGGAAGAAGATTATCCCTTGCCATGGCCAACGGATTGCGTGAAGCAGCCAAAAGCCCGGAGTTCCCGGTAGTGATAAAGGCGAGCATGGCCGCCACCGAAAGCGCGTAGTAGCCCCACATACCTGTGATTTGCTTTGCTCCTTCTGAAAGCGGCGCAAACGAACCGATAAAAACAGACCGGTCGAGAAGTCCGGTGGTTACGAATACCGCCAGCAAATATACCAGAGTTACCGTGACAAACGAGGCAATCATCCCGCGGGGTATGGTCTTTACCGGATCCTTTATTTCCTCAGCTATGGATGCGATTTTTGTAAGTCCGCCAAAGGAGACAAAGATCATTCCAGTTGCTGAGAATATGTTCAGCCAGCCGCCTGTGTTAAAAGGTTCGAAACGCTCAACATTGATACCTTGGAACCCGGAGCCGATATAAAACAGCAATATACTGAGCAGACCTATTACTAGGATTACCTGAAAACGACCGCTCTTATGAACGCTGAAAAGATTTAGCAGAGTGAACCCGAAGGTGAAACCGACTGCTATAAGCTTGATCGTCGCCGGTGATACTTCTCCGATGAGGGGACTTAAAAAAACACCTATTCCGACCAGAGCGAAGGCGCTCTTCAAAGCTAGGGAAAGCCAGGCAGCGAATCCGGAAAAAGTTCCGAACAGAGGTCCGAGGCTTCGGTAAATAAAGAAATACGCACCGCCGGACCGGGGCATCGCCGTAGCGAGCTCAATTTTTGATAACATTGCGGGAACAACAAGCAGAGCTGCTATGAGGTAGGCAATAATCAGCGAGGGTCCGGTTTTTTCATACGCGATGGCCGGCAGTATGAATAACCCGGAGCTTATCATTGCGCCGGTTGAAATACTAAATACCTCGAGGGTACCAAGTGACCTTTTCAGTTTAGCCATATATACATTGTACCTTGCGCTTCAGCAAATCGTCAATTCGTGCGGCTTTTCCTTTGCCTTCCACCTACCCAGAATGTAATGATTAAGAAAACACCTACCAGGAAGACTCCAATAAAATAGTACGAACGCTCGATACCAAATCTTTCGGCCAGGAAACCCAGAAGCAGCGGGAATACCATTCCGCCAAGCGACATTGCCCCAAACAGAAAACCCGTAACTGCGCCGGGCTGATCTGGATAAGCGCTTGCTCCCCGGGCCATCATCAATGGAAATAGCGGCGCGATTCCTAATCCGTAGAAGTAGCAGAGAACCGCTTTTACGCCGCTGTTGGGAATTGTTAGGAAAAGTACCATGGCCGCCGCGGCGAGTATCAGGGATCGCTGGATAGCCTGATAACCCTTCATCCTTCTCAGGTACAGCGGAACAAGCAGCCGCCCGGTAATAATACCGGCGAGATAAATCCCTACAACCGCGCTGGATAATCCAAGGCTTACATGCAGTTCCGATGCGAAATACTCGGCGAGCCAGTATGAAAAACCGATATCGAGAGAAATTGAAAGAAAAATCAAAATCGCGCAAATTCTCACCTGAGAGTTTGCGAAAATCGTTTTCAGCGGAAGATGCGTCTTTCTCTCAGCAGCCGCAGGTATCCGGCTGGAGAAAACAGCCAGGGCCAATAAGAGGGCAATTCCGGCGGTTTGGATAAACGGCCAGCGCCAATTCAGGCCAATCGCAAAGTTTAGCGTTATCAGAAGGGGTGCGAGAAAGCTTCCTAAAGCAGCGAAAGTAGTTTGAAGGGAAACATACTTCTCACGCTTTTCCGGGTACATATGAAGCATGATGCTTTGTCCGATAGCACCAATAGGACTGCCAAATAGGCTGAAAAGAAAAATGATGACAAGCATTCCAGTGTAACCGGGTACGAAGCCGACTCCAGCGAGCCCGGCAAGCAGAATGATTGTGCATGTCAGGAAGAGGTATTTCCGATTGAGGTAATCCGAGGCAAGTGCCCCGAAGAAGGTGCCGAAAAGTGAGCCGAGCGAGAGCATGGTGAAAAAAAGTCCCGCTTGCCCGTAGGTGATTCCAAGATCTTCCACGATCGCCGGTATTGATGGGCCGAGAAGGCCGATTACCATCACCCACAGGAAATTCGCTGCAAACGCTACGCCCGGCATATATCTATCCGGACCTATACATGTGTCATTGCTTGCGCGACGGTCCAGTTCTCATGTACCAGGCCGGCCATCGCTTCGATCATCCCGCGCGTATTCTCATGCTGCCAGATGTTTCGTCCGATCGCAAGACCCTTCGCACCGGCCTGCATAGCGCCGTGCACGTCCTTAAAGACAATCTCAACGCTGTCGGATTTCTCACCGCCAAGTACGACAATCGGCACAGGACAACCTTTTACCACCTCGTGGAAGCTGTCAGGATCGCCGGTGTAATAGGTCTTTACAATATCGGCACCCACTTCCGCGGCCGCGCGGGCGGCTAGTTTTATTCCTCTTGGATCAGCTTTCCCGAGATCTTTTCCGATCGCCATGGCTTCGATCATAAGGGGAATCCCCCACCTTTCGCATGAGTCGGCCAGCAGTGAAGTTTGTTTTGTGAACTCCCCTTCCCGTTCGTGGCCGAACTTAATTGTGGCAGCCGTCCCGCTCGCGCCGTACAGGAGAGCGGCGTCCGCGGATGAAATCATCTCTTCTTCAAACTTCCCGCCGAGAACCGTAAACCCGCCGGTGAGTCTCAAAATAAGGGATGTACTTCTTTCCCAGGCCGAACCAGCCGCCCGGGCAAAACCTCGGGTTGTCAAAACACTATCGGCTCCGCCATGCACACAGTCGTGTATCAACTGGGCAGGGTCGTTAATTCCTTCCATCGGACCGGCAATACCGCCATGATCGATGGCTACGATAACCGAGTTACCAGTATCTTTTCTAAAAATCGAATTCATTCTGATCTGTTTTCCAATGTTCATTCATTCTCCTTGTCCGGTATTCCCGAAAGATCCGAAAATACAGGTTTTAGTTTTTGATATATCTCCCGGTATATGCCGAAGAGGTCGTCATACAGGGCCTTGCTCCCAAGATCGGGAGTGAAGGATTTTTTTATACGTACCAGCTGCAGCGCCGCTTCAGGCAAAGACTTGTACTCACCCAATCCTTTGAGGGCAACGCATAAATCGCCAACCAGTTCCGAATCGTATGCGCTTGGTACCAGGATATTCTTGCCGGTAATATCGGCTTTTATCTGATTCCAGATATCACTCTTCGCCGGATTCCCGGCAATTCGCAGTTCATCTGCGCTAACTTTATTTTCTTCCATTACCGTAAGTACATCGCGGAT
>JABGPX010000874.1 GCA_018644745.1 Spirochaetales bacterium | reverse complement strand
ACGGTTACCAAAGCCTTCACACAGTTGTAATGTCATACCAGGGCAGTGTTATGGAAATCCAAATTCGTACCCACGAGATGCACATGCGCGCCGAATACGGAGTGGCTGCTCATTGGCGCTACAAAACAAACCTGCCGAAAAGCAAACTGAAGCCCGGCGATATCGCCCTCATAAATAAACTCAAGACCTGGGACGGATTGGGCAATGCGTCCGAGGAATTTCTAGCCGAAATAAAAAGAGAGATTCTTAAAGATTCTATATATATTTTCACGCCCAAAGGGGAGCTTGTAGAATTACCGACAGGTTCGACAGCTATTGATTTTGCATACCATATTCATACTGAGGTAGGAAATCATTGCATCGGTGCAAAAGCAGACGGTAATATTATCGCGCTGAACAGGGAACTGGGGAACACCCAGGTAATTGAAATTCTCACCTCACCAAAAGCGCGGCCCCATGTAAATTGGATGCGTCACGCACGCACCTCAAGGGCCCGGTCTAAGATTCGCCATTGGCTAAATCATCACGACGAAGACCTTATACTCGATAGAAGCATAATCGCGAAAAGAAAGGCGGTAAAAGAACAGCCGGTACAAGAGCCGAGGTCGGGAAATGATACTGTCGTAAAAAGTATCATCGATCACGAAAAAGTCGTCTTTAAAATCGGCAATGAAAAGAACATGATGATTCAAATTGCCGGCTGCTGCGAACCAACCACCGGAGATGACATAATTGGATATATTTCTCGCGGCAGAGGGATAATCGTTCATCGCCTTGATTGTACCAATCTGGCCAATATGAGCGATTTCGAGCATCGGCGTGTGGATGTGGAATGGGAAACCGTCTCTCCCCGTTCAACCCAAAGATTCAAAATCCACTCGAGGATGACATCCGATCTTTTCTCAGAGATAGAAGGAGCCGTGCGAAAATACAAAGGGCATCTCATCGAGGGTAAATTAGACGAAGATGATACAGGAAACCTTCATGGAGCTTTCACTCTCGAAATTGACAAACAGGAAGATTTCAAGAGTATAATGAAAAGCATCCGTACAATACCGACAGTTCTTAATATTCAATCGGTGAGCTAAAAAAATACCGGATAAGGGAGAACCGAGCCACAATGACTCTGCTGATTATCGGAATTATTTGCGGGATTATCGAAACATTGATTGTCCTTCTTCACCTCACCATGTATACGGGCATATTTTCCACCGCGGTTAAAGAACGCTCGCTTTACAAGCTAACCGGAAACGGAGATCTCACCGCGACAATTTTCGTACCCGCGAGAAATGAGGAAGCTCTCCTAGGCAGGCTCTTAGCCTCTATCAATGCTCAAACCGATCAGAATTTTCATGTTACCCTTGTGAATGATAGATCCACCGACAGCACCGGCAAAATAATGAATGACTTCGCCGAAGCCAGACCCGGTAAAGTAACAGTTGTTACCCTCACTGAGGAACCGGCCCTGGGTAATCCCAAACTTAATGCCCTCGTAGAGGGTATGAAAACAATAACCACCGATTTAGTTTTCTCCACCGACGCGGATTGTATTGTGCCGCCGAAATGGGTCGAAAAACTAAAGTTATGCTTTTCGCGCGACGATATCGGGCTGCTTCTCGGACCCATTGAAACACGTAAAACCAGCGCCTTTTTGTCGGTATTTCACGCCTTCGATCATATTTTTAAGTACTCCTATACCGCCGGCTGCGCAGGTATCGGAATACCGACAGGAGGTTTCGGCAACAATCTAGCGGTCCGCCGTTCGGTATTGGAAGAAATCGGCGGACTCAGTTCTATCGATATTACTCCTACAGAGGATGCGGCTCTTGTATCACGAATTAGAGCGAATACAAATTGGAAAGCCAGGGCGCTCTTTTCGAGAGACGTAACCGTTATTACCGAAGCCCAAAAAAGCTGGAAAGCTCTCACTCAGCAGGAAATCCGATGGCACACTGGCGGGCTCTTCTCACCGGATCTTCAAACCCGGCTGTCATATAGCTTTATCATGATTTACCTTACTGTTAGTGTTCTGGCAATACCCGCTAGTTTCGCGGTGCCGCTGCTCTGGACATTACCGGGAGTATCATTAGTTACCATGAGTCTCATTGCGGTTTGTTCGGGATTATTCAGCCGGCAACCTCCGATTTCCTATTGGCTTGCCCTCGTGCCGTTTATAGTTCTTTCGATGTTCTACAACTCATACCTGACCATAAGGGCTCTCTTGAAACCAAGGCTGATTTGGAAGGGTACGGAGCTCGAGGTATAACACAACTAATATTATGGAGCTGCACGTCGTACTCGTTGAACCTGAAATTCCTCAAAATACCGGGAATATTGCCAGAAGCTGCGCCGCCGTCGGAGCATCGCTCCATCTCATCGGACCTCTCGGATTTTCTACCGACAGTAAGTATGTCAAACGGGCAGGCCTGGATTACTGGCACCTCTTGGAGGTGCAAAAGTATCCGGCCCTGGAATCCTACTTCACGGCAAGCCCGGGTTTTCAACGGGTATTCGCGACAAAAAAACAAGGCTCGGTGTATACATCTCTTGTATATCGGGATAAATGCTCTTTGATTTTCGGCAAGGAGACCGCCGGGCTGCCTGAATCGCTGCTCAGAAACCGGAGTATGGATTGCGCTCGTATTCCGATGGTCGAAGCCGCCAGGTCGCTAAATCTTTCAAACGCCGCAGCTTTGTTTATTTATGAGGTCTTGAGGCAGAATGACTATTCCGGGCTTTCATTTGATGGTCCGGGACTCAAGTCCGATTGAGAAGTTTTTGTATTTTATTAAGCTTGTCCGTCGAGATATTATCTGATTCGGATCGCTTTTCCATTTCATTAAGCATCTCCGCCATTTCGATGAAATGACGCTCGGCGCGGCTTTCTTCGACGGCCGATGCAACCTCGTCCGCGAGACTGTCTAAACCGTCGCCGATACGACGCAGGGTATCCTTCTCCTGGCTCTTGTGAGCTGCTGCCGTCCTTCGCTGTCCAGCGTCTTTTCCGGCAGAATCATTAATCATCTTTAATTGTCCGACGAGTTCAACCATTTCACCGGAAAATCTCTGCATCTCGCTTGAAATTACCGAAAAGCCCTTGCCGCTTTTTCCAATACGTGCCGCCTCAATAGCGCCATTTATCGCAAGAATGTTCGATTGGTCCGCGAGTTCTTCTAGCGAGCCAGTTAGATGCTTCAACTCGCCGGCGTATCGGAGAGCATCTTCTTCTCCTATGGAGTAACCTTCTTTTTCTGGATTATCTAGATCCGCGGTTTGACTTTTAATAGATATCACGTGATTCTCGATCCGTTCAAAATCATCTCGAAATTTCCCTGAAATCCGTTCTAAGAGCACATGAGGATCTTTCTTCGGTAGGGATCCCTTACCCTCCGTCTCCGGAGCAGCATCCGGACCAGTAATCTCGGAGATTTTCTCCAAGGTGTGGTCATATTGCTCCAAGATGCCGGCATATCGACGAATCTCAGATTCGAGTTCCGCAACACGCGGCTGGATCTCATCGGTATCTTGATCGACTTCGGGCTCGGGCTCCACGGAGGTTCTATGATGATCGAGGGTAACGCCGCTTATCGAATCAATATCACCGGAAACCTGAAACAATTTACCCCTTCGCACAGCAAGAAGCAAAAGGCCAGCCATAGCAAACGAAATCGATACAGCGATAAAAATCGAACCGGGTATGAAGAAGCTTGCAGCGGAAGACAGGATACAGAGCGATAAGAAAAGGATAATAAGCTGAAACATCTAGGCACCTCCGCCTCGGGACGAACGGCGCGAATCGCCTAAGGCATCTCGAAAAACTGCTACTTTGACATCCCGCATATGCGAAAAACCACGATTT
>JABGPX010000636.1 GCA_018644745.1 Spirochaetales bacterium | reverse complement strand
GCCCGGATCCATCTCCTTGAATTTTCTCAGAACACGGGTAAAATCGTCGATGGTCTGAGGCATGTCCTCTCCGACCGCATCGAGCCAATCGGTTCGAATAAATAGATGGTTGGCGTAATAATCAACGGAAAGCCTTACCGGCAAAACGTAGGTATCGCCGTCCTTGTCGAACATGTCCAGCGACACGTCGGACATATTCGCCGATATGTTTGGAGCATATTTATCGATAAGGTCGTTCAACGGTAGGATACCCCCTTTTTGTACGTAGTCCAGAAGCGTAAACTTGTCACCGTAATGGATAACATCGTACTCCTCTCCTGAGGCGAGAATGAGATTAAGCTTGCTAATGCCTTCATCTCCTCCAATACCCTCGTAGACAACCTTATATCCGGTTCTCTCCTCAAGCATCTTTGTCTGCCACGACTCGTTACGATCGACCGTAGTTGCATAACCGAGGTATCGCAAAACGGGCTTTTCCTCCGAGATCGTCTCTCCGGTTTGGCCGCTTGAAAATGCCGATGCGGCGACAATCGCAGACATCATGAAAAACGCCACTAATCGCTTTACATTCATCTTAATTCCTCCTATAGAATTATATTCTTCTTATCTGAATGGACTCCATTCAGCAATGGCCTTTATCAACACGTCGCTATCCCTTTACCGATCCTATTATGATCCCTTTTACGAAGTACCTTTGGAGGAACGGATAGACCAAGAGGATTGGAATGGTCGATAGCAGCACCGCTGCCGATCTGACCGCGGCCGGCGCCAGCGTAATCATCTGCTCGTCCGCTAAAACACGTTCCCCCCCTCCTCCTGCAAGGTTTGCGATATCCATATCCACGGCGAGCACCATTTCCCGGAGATACAGCTGGAGCGGCTTGAGCTTCGTTTTTGTAAGGAAAATCATCGCGCCAAAATAGTCGTTCCAGTAAAACACGGCGTAAAAGAGAACAACCGTCGCTATGACGGGGGTTGAAATCGGAATGACGATCGCCCTAAATATCGTGAAATACTTCGCCCCGTCGACCCGTGCGGATTCTTCGATGCTTTCCGGCAAGCTTTCGAAGTAATTCTTGATAATCAGCATCCAAAGGATGTTCGTCATGCTGGGAAGAACAACGGCCCAGATCGTATTCACCAATCCCAGGCTGTACACAAGCATATAGCGCGGAATGAGCGGAGGATTGAAAACAGCCGCGGCTATATACAATAGCAGCATCGGTTTCATAAATGGCATATGTCTCTTGGACAACGGATACGCCGCGAGTGACGAAATGACTATCGCAAAAACCGCACCCGTCACCGTGATGATAATCGACATCTTCAACGAGTTTAGAAATCGGTTCGATGAAGCAACCAACACTATGTTATCGAGATTTATATCTACCGGTATGATGCCTACTTTTCCGGCATTTACCGCCCAATTGGCGCTCAGAGCTTTCGAGACGACGTTCATAAAAGGGAATAGAGTCGCAATGACGAAGACCAGACAAAATGTGTATGCGACACCGCTGACGAAGAAATCCTCGGTGCTCAATCGATTCTTTTTCGCCGCCGTCCGGGTGCGCCCATTCGTTGGGTTATTTCTCACTCTTCCGATGCCATTTCTTTCCATCTTTGACGTCGAGCTCACCAGATACTCCTCTCCGAAATTCTTCTGCTAAGCTTATTGGCAGAAATAATCAATAGAAAGGCCACGACAGAATTGAAAAAACCTACGGCCGTGCTAAAGCTGTACTCCATTTGTGCAAGACCTTTCCGATAAACGAAAGTTCCAATAATATCAGAAATCTCATAGACAATAGGATTGTACATCATCAAGATTTGTTGGGTTCCTGCTTCCAAAAGGCTACCCAACCGCATAACGTACATAACAACAATAGTCGATGCAATACTGGGGAAGGTGATATGCACGATCTTCCTTATTCTTCCCGCACCGTCTATGGTTGCCGATTCATACAACGACGGATCTATACCTGCAATAGCGGCGAGATAGATAATGGCGGTCCAGCCTACTTCCTTCCAGCCGTGCGTAACTACAATAACTCCGAGAAACGCACCCTTATTCATAAAAAACAAGATAGGTTCACCGGTGATTGGAGTAATTATGCGGTTGATAATCCCGAAAGGGGACAGCATCGTGAGAAACAGAGCGCTGGCAATGACCCATGAAAAGAAGTGCGGTAGGTATACGATTGTCTGCATTCCCTTTCTTAGCGGTACCAATCGTATCTCGTTCAAGAGTATCGCAGTTACAATCGGCATGGGCGTAATGAAGAAGATCTTCAAGCCGCTGATGAGTAGCGTATTTCTCAGTATGCGATAGAATTCAATTGAACCGAATAGTTTGCGGAACTGTGCGAGACCCACCCATTCGCTTCCTCGAAATCCTTCGAAAATATTAAAATCCTGAAACGCCATAACCATTCCGGCTATCGGCGTAAACCGGAAAATCAAAATAAACAGCATTCCGGGAATGAGGAGCGCATAAAGGTCGAAGTTACGGCCCACGACACCCAGCTTGTACCTCATGCTTTTCTTGTACATGAGCAAGGCGCTTCCCGTTCTACGCACCATTTTAGCGGAATCCGCATTTCCCCCGACGGTGTATTTTACTGATCGATGCATAACCACGTGCTTATGTTACAGCCGAACTGGCGAGAGGCGAAGTTACGCTTGTACTTCATTGTTCATTATTATTAGAGTATTCCGGTACTAGTACATTACCCGCTAAAATGGTTTAGGAAGAAATTAACTTTATCCATATGCCGCATAATTTCCACCCGATTCGGGATACCGAGCTTCGTATATATCGTGCTTACATAGTTCCGTACTGTTTGCTCGGTCACGTGCAGATGCTCGGAGATGCTGCGATTGTCCCGAGCTTCCACGAGGAGCCTCAAAACATCCCTTTCCCGACCAGTGAGCGAATTCAACCTTCTCAAGAAATCGTCATCGTCTATTCCATGCTTGTGTTCGTCATGAATCAAGCTCTTTGATACGGCGGGATCGATCTGTAACACCCCTCCGCATACCGCCCGCAAAGAAGCGATCAACTCGGCCGGTGGACGATTTTTCAGCAGGTACCCGATGGCTCCGTGCGACAACGAATAGGTAACGTACTCGTCATCGTCGAAAGTCGTAAGCATCACGATTTTTATATCGGGAAGAGCGGCGTGGATTTTACGAGTTGCTTCGACACCATCAAGCACCGGCATCCTTACATCCATCAGAATTATATCAGGCATCAGGCGCTCGGATATCTCGACGGCTTCCAACCCGTTTCCCGCGATCGCCACGACTTCGATATCCTGCGCGCGAGACTCCAAAATCGTCCTCAAACCCTCCGCGAATAGTTGTTGGTCGTCGGCAATCAAAATCCTTATCGTGTTGTTTTCTTGGCCGCGGGTTTTCATGTAAAAGGTACAGTGGCAGTTACTTCGAATCCGTCGGCAAGAGGACGGGCAGCCAACGTACCCCCGATAGCCGTAAGTCGCTCGGTCATACCGGTAATTCCGATGCCCTTTTCGAACTCCTCGGCACTTCTCCCGTTGTCTCTTATTAAAATAAGCATATTCCCACCATTCTTCTGCGTGAATATCCGTACTCTCGTAGCCTTGCCATGGCGGAATGAGTTCATAAGGGTTTCCTGTACAAGGTGGTAAATGACGAAACCAAGTCCGGCCACGCCATTCCAGTCGATCCCAGAGAAATCGTGCTCCACCTGCACTCCCGTAGCAAGTACGAAAACGCCTATCATCCTTTCCACTCCCTCCCTTCCCGCGGGAACGGTTGTTTCCCAGCTCCTAAGCAAATGAAGAGCTTCCCGCACCTGCTTCAATCCGTCCTCAGCGTTTTGTC
>JABGPX010000736.1 GCA_018644745.1 Spirochaetales bacterium | reverse complement strand
ACATAAGGTGACTCCAGCAGTTTTGCAAATCCCAATTGTCCGCTCCGCTGCAACCCGGAAAGACGGCACTCTTTTCCGCCGCCCCAGTAAGAGTCATTTCCCGTAAGCTCGAAAATGTATCCATAAAAGGCTCCTGTAAGTGCCCGGTCGCCGTTTTCTTCTTTTATGGTTTTATTGAAATCAATGACCAGATCGGCGTTGAGGTCGGCGTAGCATCTATAATAGTCAATGACATTCTGTTCGGTACGCGGATCGCGGAAGGTCATATGGCCGGTGCTCAACTGCTGCTCTATCGATGGCACTTTCGCGGTACCGAAGGTAACATTCTGATCTGCCCACGCCTCTCTTAACGCTTTTTCATTTGCATCATAGCGTGAGACCAGCCAATTCCTGAAATAGAGCGCCATCGGTGCGCTGAAATCACCAATATCCTGGCCGACTGCAGACCATTTAAAGCATTCCGAAGTGTATCCGTGCCCTGTTTGCCAGGCAATAACCCTATCAGACATGCCAATTGCTTCGATCTGTCTTACATACTCCCGCAGGAATATGTTCGCATGATCTCGCCAGATCGTGGAAGCGTAGGATTGAGAATAACGAGGTCGATCCGGCTCAACCGGGAAGCCGCAATCTTCGGTTAATTCTGCCTCCCCGGGATACAGCTCAAGCCACCAGTTTGTAGTATTGACCTTCTCAAGATGCATTCTCAGATGAAATCGAGCATCAGGATCAGCATCCAGTACCCGTTCGAAGCGATCTTTCAATTTAGTAAAATCAAAGTGGTCTTGAGGAATCCCCTGTCCATTCCTGCTCTTACTCGGCCCGCACCACTCGTTATCTCCCATATCGAACGCATAATTATGTACTCCGGCTTTGGCGAACTCCCTCGCGGCGGCGGCGTGGGCGAAACCGTCAGGCTCCGGCGTGTTGCCCCATTGGTAGCCGGCAAAAACAGGTTTCCCATCAATTAAAAGAGCCGGTTTGCCTTGCTGTTCTTTTATTATTTTTGAGATTTCCACCTACACCACCTCGTCGGAGAAAGTCACATTCGACCAGCGCTCCGGGATGTGGATATTCCCGCAACCGACAGCGTTCCAAGTTGATGCTTCATTCTTAGCAGGATCGTCCCAATGCGTATCCATACGGTAACCCATCACCTGCAGGATATCTCCGGACTTCGGAGGCATGTCGAGACCACCGGCTACCTGAGACAGCCCTTTCCAGGGCAGAGCAAATTCCACGGTCCATCCTCTATCCTCGAGATCCGGCCGATTCAATGTGCCGTCGATGTAAACAGCAGTCTTGAGCCCGGGTAAATGAAAGTTGAGATCCCCTATTCTACCAAGCCGGTCGCCTTCCCGCGCCTCATAATAGAGATAGTCCATTTTATGCATGAGTTCCTCTATCTCTTCGAAACGGTTCTGCTCTACCAGCGGCTGAAGCCAGGTCCATTTCAACTCGTACATATTATTGATGGGGTTAAGGCCCATCTCATAGTAATAGCCGTCACCGCCGACGAATATTTCCACATCGTTATCATTCATATAAATATGATCGTGATGACTTCCCATGGTGCCTCGAATGTCATGATCTTCGACTTTGTATCCGGCGTACAGATACTCATCATCCCAAAGCAATGAGATTTTTGTCTCCACACGGGATTTCTTCCCTGTATCTATCTGCACATACGGATCCGACCATTCAACCCTACTCCACACTTCCTCATCGAGAACGCCGTCGATGGTAATCGGCGCATCTGTCCGCCGGCAAGTGTATTGGGCAACCGGCGGTAAATGACTATATGGCAGCTGTCCGGACGAACATGGCAAGTGGTGTCCTGGTGTTCCCTGATAAGGGAAATTAGTTATGCGTTTCTCTGTGTCCATTCTTTTTTTCTCCATATCATCTGGAATTTACGCAAACGCTTGCGCACAATAAGTACCGATGATAGACTGGAATGTATCAGGATGCAATAGAAAAATGAAAAAACTTCATTGTACAGCAGGAGCTTCACATTGGAATTAAATACCATGCTCAAATATATGAGACAACGCTGGGAGACAACTGGAAGAAAGATGCCGCTCACGGCGACAGATGAAAAAGCTTTTCGGAATTGGAAACGTGCGCTGACATCAAAGCTATTCGAGCTTATCGGATACCACACGATGAAAAAGGCCGAACTCGAGCCTCAGCTTGATGAAACTGTCGATTGCGGAGGTTTCCTTCGCCATCACGTCACCATTCAGACTGAACCGAATGTATTCATGCCTTTATATGTTCTCGAACCGAAGGATGTAGAAAAACCTCTCACTCCAATAATCGCGGCCCACGGCCATGTAAGCGGAGGCATGGTTTCTGTTGCCGGAATCGATGATGATCCCCTGATACGGCAAACCATAAGGCAGCATAATTACGATTATGGAAGGCAGCTATGCATCGAAGGCTTTCTTGTGTTCTGCCCTGAAGCCCGTGGTTTTGGGGAGAGAAAAGAACCGGATTCGGATACAGATAAGCTGAATGGAAGCTGTTCCCGGCTAAATGCAATGGCATACGCTCTAGGCCAAACAGTCGTAGGCATGTGGACTTGGGACATACATAGGCTGATTGATTACATCGAGGCACGGAAGGATTGCGATATTACCAAACTGACCTGCCTCGGTCTGTCAGGCGGGGGACTGCAAACCCTCTGGGCCGCAGCCCTTGATGAGCGGATTCGATCGGCTGTTATAAGCGGATATTTCTATGGATTCGAGCAATCATTACTTGAGAAAGAATGTTGCTGGTGCAACTATGTGCCGCATTTATTCGAGTATGTTGATATCGGCGACATCGGAGCGCTAATCGCTCCGCGTCCGCTTCTCATAGAAACAGGAGACCAAGATTCGCTCAATGGGCGAGACGGCGTAAAAAATGTGGAAAATGCAATCGATACGGTTCGCCAAGCTTATCGAATCTATAACAGCGAAGATAAGCTGATACATTCTATACAGTCGGGAGAGCACCAATGGTACGGTAACGGAGTAGTTGAGTGGCTGCAAAACAATGAGTAAGACGGAAACATTCAAGATTAAGCAATGGCAAGTTGCAGGTCCATTTCTCTGCAGCCACCCGAGGCAAAATGTTCAAATCGATCCACTTATCCGGTACGGCGGTGAAGCGAAGATCATTCCGGCTCCTGATCAGGTTTTCTATTCGGAACAAGCTCCCTCTGGTAAGGTGAGATGGCGGAGGGTTGATGCCCGGCAGTCTGATGTCATCATTGATTATCCGGAGATTGCCTGGAATGGAACTACAAATCAGTTTGGCTGGTTGGAGCAAGTACATTACAGTTTTGCATGGGCCAGTTTCCCCGTTAAAGAAACAACTCAATCGCTAATCCAGACTCAGGGTGTTTCGTCATTCTACTTGAACGGGCGTCGGTACGATGGCGAAGCGACTGCGCGTCCCGGGAACTCTATTCCTGTCACTCTAATCGGCGGGGAAAACACGGTTTTAGTAAGAACCCAGCCTGTGCCCAGAGAGCCGTCAAACGGTTTTTCCTTCAGGATTATAGAGGCTTCCACAGAGATAACAGCAATAGATGACCTGCATGAGACTCCAGACATTATAATCGGAAAAAAGCTCAATAACGCATACGCTGCGGTTCCCTTGGCTAACTGCACGGATCATTGGATACAGAACTCGCATCTAAAAGTAATGGAGGATTCCATCTTCTATTCGACCGAAGTAGAACTGCCGCCGCTCGCGCCGCAAACCACCATAAAGGTGCCGTTCCAGCTCAGCATGCACACTCCCATTGCTAAAGAGCAGAGCGACGATATTTATGCTCTAAAGATATCTATCCAGAACGATACCAACTATCTTCATGAGATGGATCTGCCTCTTCG
>JABGPX010000346.1 GCA_018644745.1 Spirochaetales bacterium | reverse complement strand
CTATGGCAGTCTTGCGGGAGGCATTGATCCCTATAATCACCACTACAAGCGTGGTGACTTTTCGGTCACCTGGCATCGCAACGGCGAACTGGTCGAAGAGCGAGGCCACGTTACTGATCTGATCGTACGCGAGGCAACAGAGTGGATCGAGAGCCGAGAGCAGCCGTGGTTCTGCTATGTGCCGTTCACCGCAGTCCACGTTCCTGTCAAACCAACGCAAGAGTGGTTATCGCAATACTATCCAGACTCTTTCGATGATGATCTACTCAAAGACAAGTCGTTCAAGAAGTACGCTGCCTACACAAGCCATATGGATCACGGGGTCGGGCAACTGCTTGAAGTGCTCGAACGCACATGCCAACGGGAGAATACAATCATCGTTTTTTCCTCTGATAATGGAGCCATCAATGACTGTCCTCTGCACGGTACGGACATGTACCCCGGGTGGCAGGAAGCGTATCCACGTCTCGGCTCGAATGCCCCGTTCCGAGGCGTGAAAGCACAGTTGTACGAGGGCGGCATACGTACACCAGCCATTGTCAACTGGCACGGTAGATTGTCCTCTGGCAAGATGGAGCACCCCGTCCAGGTCACGGACTGGATGCCTACCTATACCGCGTTAGTTGGTGCAGAACCAAAGCAGGACCCACGATATGACGGACAGGACATCTGGTCCCTGATCACGGGAGAGGAAAATAGTCCAACCCCACGTCGGCTCTTTTGGAACTTCATGCATGGCAGAGACCTTGGAGTTCGTGACGGCGACTGGAAGCTGACGGCCTGCGGGACAGAGGGTAACAGAAAGTATGAGCTGTTCAATATAGCAGACGACCCATACGAACAACATGAGTTGGCTAACGAGTATCCCGATAAGGTCAAGGATCTTTGCGCAATGATCGCAGAGGAACGAAATCTGGACGACTCCTCCGCTAGAGAGGACGTTGACTCTCCCCTGGTATCATGATCACATTCGAACCAAGCGTTGCACAGCGACGCGGTAAACCGTGAGTGTGAGCGCAAACGTTGGGCAGTGGAGGTAAATGAATGAAAACACTATGTCAGCGTCTGAAGCCCCTCAGGCGAATCCTCAGCATGCGGCAAGAGGGATGGACCGTATGGGACTGTTCACCGATCTATGGCAAGGACGGTCAAATCCATGTGTTCGCTGCAAGATGGCCGTATCTCGACGAGCCGGACCGGAATTGGTTTCGAGGCGGCGCCCAGATTATTCACGCGGTTGCATCGGTGCCAGAGGGGCCGTATGTGGTGGCGGATGTCGTTCTTTCGTCCGACGGAAGTGATGCACACTGGAAATCGTCCGGTGTTATCAATCCCAAAATCTACCTGGTTGACGACCTGTATTGCCTCATACACACGGGTTGCACGGCACAAGATATGGGCACCCAGGCAATTGGAATGCTGACCGCAACTTCTCTCGACGGACCGTGGACGGACGTCTGCGCGGAGGCCCCGATGATCGACCAACCCGGCATCTGCAACAATCCGTCATTGCTTCAACACCCAAATGGACAGTTTTGGATCTACTACAAAGGAGGGTTCGGAGGTGTGTCCGGCATGAACTTCGGACTGGCCATCGCCGACCGTCTTGAAGGTCCATACCGAAAATGCCCATCAAACCCGCTAATCGATCGTGAGGTGGTCAAACAACATCGCAAGCTCGAAGATCCCTATGTCTGGCATGACGAATCGGGGTTCTGGTTGCTGTGCAACAAGGCAGGGACTGAGGATGGGCCGGCTGGATTGCTTTTTCATTCCGAGAATGGTGTTGACTGGGAGCCTCCAGTAGCCGGGTATCCGAGTCCAGTAGATTTTCGGGGGTACCGCCAACGCCTTGAAGAACCGAACCTGCTGTTCCGAAACGGAAAACCCACTCATCTGTTCAACATCATGGGAGCGTGTCCAGAGGATCCGGTATACAGTGGGTTCGTGTTCGCTATAACCGAGGATGTATAGGTGCCCAACAAACCGGATCCAAGCGACGGCTTACAGCCGCGCGTGACCCGCGGCGTTATCTACACACAAGATATTTGACAAAAAATTACATTGTAGTTATAATATAATTATGGATGAGATTCGGTTCGAATGGGACGAAAAGAAGGACATTTCAAACACGCGTAAACATCAAATATCGTTTGTAGAAGCAAGAACGGTTTTCTATGATCCTAATGCTTTGCTTATTCATGATCCAGACCATTCAAGCGATGAAGATCGATTCATCTTGTTGGGGCTGTCCAGCAAAACAAAAATATTAGTGGTATGTCACTGCTATCGCGAAAATGATGGTGTCGTTAGAATAATATCTGCGCGGAAAGCGGATAAAATGGAAATAATATTTTATGGAGGAGAAAATGAGATCTAGCTATGATTTTGCACATGCAATAAAAAATCCATATGTATCTAGACTTAAGAAGCAAATAACGATTCGAATTGATGCAGATACAATTGAGTACTTTAAAACAATTGCGGGAGATACTGGAATTAAGTACCAGCAATTAATTAATCTGTATTTATCTGACTGTGCGAAAAAGAATATGAAGCCGGATTTGGAATGGAAAGCAAGTGCGAAAAAGTAAAAATTTATATGATTTTGCAGATTTGTATAGATAACACATATAAGTAGCCCCCTAGACGTTAATAGGCAAGTAAGATCCGGCCCCGATTGTCCGCAATTGCCACCCCAGTGTGTATGGTGAAATCTCTCTGTAGTATAGAGCCGTTCGCATCGTCCAAATTCTGAAGCAATGGGACGGTTTTCGCAGTATATGGTATAATATAGGAGATGAAAAAAATGGCAGATTCCATTAAGAAAGCAGATCATTTATTTACCTACGGGGAATATTGTTCCTGGCCCGAGGATGAACGCTGGGAAATAATAAACGGTATAGCCTATTCCATGAGTCCGGCACCAACCACAAACCATCAGGCAGCAGCAATACACTTGGCTTCCGAACTTTTTCAGTATTTAAAGCAAAAAGAATGTCAGGTATTTTCTGCTCCATTTGATGTTATACTCCCTGAAGATATCAACAATCATGAAGCTGAAGCAAAAACCGTAGTTCAACCGGATATAACAGTAATTTGTGATAAAACTAAATTAACCAAAGCTGGATGTAAGGGAACTCCGGATTTAATTATGGAAGTCCTCTCTCCAAGTACTGCGAAAAAAGACTTAAATGAAAAATTCACCCTATATGAAAAACATGGAGTAAAAGAATACTGGATTGTAGATTCTGCCGCAGAATATATCAGAATATTTGTTCTTGATGATGCCGGGAAATATGATTATGGAACACTGGTTCCCCCTGCCGATGGGGAAAAAGAAGATGTAACTGCTGTTTCTATTGTACTCCCTGAATTTACCATTAATACAACAGAATTATTTGAATCGATATGAGTCCTTCAGAGATAGAACAAATGAAGTGATTTTTACTCCCCCTCAAGGAGAGGATGTTATTAGAAAAATGATGGGTTACCTTGTTTCATATCTGAATGATGGAGAGGGTAGCTTAGTGAAGCTGGCTATTTTACATTATCAATTTGAAACAATTCATCCCTTTTATGATGGGAATGGTCGCGCAGGTCGAATAATCAATATACTTTATTTAATAATGAATAGATTCCTGGAAATACCAATTCTGTATTTAAGTTCATATATAATCAAGAATAAGTCTAAATATTATGAGTTGTTGCTTTCAGTTACAAAAAATGAACTTGGCAGCGCAGATAGCGACTATGACAGTTTTCTTACAGCGGTGATGAACTCTGAAAACAGGGAAAGCTTATTCCGGATAATATCAAAAAGAATTTCTGAATCGATGTATTCATAACGATGTACAATAAAATTCCTGAATCTGACCATTCCCATGAAAG
>JABGPX010000253.1 GCA_018644745.1 Spirochaetales bacterium | reverse complement strand
GTCCGTGACAACCACGGCGGCCGCGGCAACCATAGCGACAATACTAGCAATCCGGATATTTACATTCGGGATGAATGCAAGGGCAGTATTTGACGCCGCATGGGCAATCCCCGCAACCAGTATGCTTCCTTTGCTTCGGTTGTAAAGCCAGCCAATAATGATAGAAAGCGGGATGACATACAGGTAAGCGTCGAACCAAAATTGCACGTTGGCCACGGGCTTTCCTTCAGCTATCCAGAGGAACAGGTGCCAAGGAGCCCAGAATAATGCAACGATGAGACCGGTAACTAACGGATTGAAGCGTCTTTGTAGGCGGGATCTGGCAAAGCCGCTCCAGCCGATCTCCTCGCCAACAACATTGAAGAAGAATAGCTGGTACAGAAATCTAACAACAATGGCACCGATCATTGTTATATACACCGACGTATCTGTGGACGGATCGTGAGGATGTTTACCCAGCCAGCTAGAAACGATAGTAGAAATAAGTACCAATATTGGGACGAACATGGCAGCCAATAATGACCAGACCAGCACACCCCGAACTTTGATCAGCGACGCTACATACCGTTTAACCGCGATTCTCCTCGAGTACGCTGCGCTGATTATAAATGCAACCGGAGGAACAAACAGTAAGGCTATCAACGCTATCATTTCTACTGAAAGTTCATTTCCGTTTACAATAGTTGTGTTGGCAGTGAACACCGCGGTACTCAGAATCAGTGCCAAAATAAACGCGATCGGTCTTCCACGCTTCTTCCCGATTTTCTCTTTGCTTTCACATAAGCGTGTGACGATAATACCGGCCAACGATGGACCGCAGGTAGCAATTGCCATGAGAGGTACTAGGAATATGCGATCCCTATTCAATACCGCACCGTAAGAAAACCCCAATCCCCAGGTAATGGCAAACGTGATGATAAAGAAAGATGCTATCGGTTTCTTACGTATGAATGCGATAACTGGTTTCATTTTACCTTCCCTTCATGTTTGTACCACCCATATGTCATATGGAATTCATAATCTACTGGAGACATATAATCAAGATATTCATGGCGTCGCTTACGATCGGGTCTTGCACTTTTGTTCAACCGTATTGCAGAAAACTAAGAAATCCAATTATATTTATGAGTGGAGGCGAGATATGACTAAACTTGATGAGTTGGTAAAATTATTACAGAAAGCTCCTGATGAGGTATTTATCCAGCCCCACAATGTGCCGGACCCTGACGCTATCGCGGCTTCCTTCGGATTGCAGCACCTACTGAAAGTCCAGGGAATTAAAACACAAATTGCTTATGAAAATGAGATAGAAAAGGCGAACTCTTCAAAAATGCTTGAGCTCTTTGATATAAGACTCATCCTAGCTTCAGATATAGCTACTCTCGGCAAGGAAGATTGGACTGTCCTAGTGGATGTGCAGAAAGGCAATTCCAATGTGACGGACCTTATCACGGATGAAGTGGCGGTGATAGATCATCATGAGTACATGGGAAGTAACGGGTATAAACTAGACGATATAAGACCGGATGTTGGTGCTTGTTCCACAATTATCGCCCAGTACTATGTAGAAAATGGTATTGAGATTCCAAGGATGGTGGCAACCGCCCTGCTGTATGGTATTTTCATGGATACTGACAATCTAACAAGAGGTGTCTCTGAACTCGATATCAATATGTTTTATCATCTTTACAGTATCTCGGACATAACATTGATAACAGAGCTTAAAGGAAATCAGATAAGCCGTGAGGACCTTCTGGATTATGCAAAGGCTTTTAAAACTGTAGAGGTATACGGGGAAATAGGATTTCTATATCTGGATAATGGAAACGATTCACTTCTGGGCGCTTCCAGCGACATAGTTATTACTATTGCAGGCGTGAATATCGTTGTTGCATATTCGCCAAGAGAAACTGGCATTAAATTTTCAACCAGAAGTATAAATAAAGAAATTAAGGCAAATGATCTGATCAGGTTTATTTTACAGGACCGGGGATTTGGCGGAGGTCACAACAGCATGGCAGGAGGATTTCTACCCGGAGATAATCTGGAAGCAAACAGGAGTCTTCATACTTTTGTGAGACATAGAGCGATAACTTTTGTTGAGAGCATATAATAGGATTCCCATCGGGTTTTATGTACATTCAAGAGCAGCATGAATGAGGAAAAGAAACGCCTGGAAGAAATCGGGTCAGATAAGCCCTGGAAAAGATGGGGACCATATCTAACCGACCGTCAATGGGGCACCGTACGGGAAGACTACACCGCTGACGGCTCGGCATGGGAGCACGTCAGCCACGATATGTCGAGGAGTAAAGCCTACCGTTGGGGTGAGGATGGTATCGGGGGTTTCAGCGACGATCGCCAATTTCTCTGCCTTGGGTGGGCGTTTTGGAATGAAACTGACCCAATTATCAAAGAACGACTGTTCGGTCTGAGCGGCAACGAAGGGAATCACGGTGAAGATGTAAAGGAACTCTACTACTATCTCGACGGATCCCCGACTCATTCATATATGAAGATGCTTTATAAATATCCGCATCAGGCTTTTCCGTATGATGAACTGGTAAAACAGAACTCATCGAGGGAAAAGACGTTGGGCGAATATGAACTCTCAGATACCGGAGTATTCGATGAAAACCGGTATTTCGACATTGAAATTGAATATGCAAAATTGTCGACTGATGATCTGTACGCCCGCGTATCGGTTTATAATCGTGGTCCGCAGCCGGCGACTCTTCATATTCTGCCCCAATTGTGGTTCAGAAATACGTGGAGTTGGGGGAAAGATGTGCGGAATCCGACCATACTTCCCACGTCAAGGCCGATACTCACCTTTGAGAATGATGCGGTAATTGCACGGCACGAAACCCTCGGTAAACGCTGGCTCTATTGGGACGGCGATGCAGATCCGGTTTTTTGCGAAAACGAAACCAATACGCGCCGCCTTTTTAATCAACATAAAGCCGGTCTTACCAAAGATGGCATCAACGATTTCATCGTCCATGGAAAGAAAAATGCAGTTGACCGGAAATCAGGCACAAAGGCAGCTCTGGACTTCAATTTGGTAATCCAGTCAGGAGAATCGGCAACTATTAGGATTCGTCTGTGCGATATGCAGCAGATAACTCCGATCAAGAACTTCGACGACCTATTCGCCAAAAGGATAACCGAAACCGACGCCTTCTATAATGAGCTGCAGAGTGATATCGAAGATGCGGACAGCCGATTAGTTCAACGGCAGGCTCTCGCCGGCATGTTGTGGACCAAGCAGTTTTATTACTTCGACGTTCCGGAATGGATAAAGGGGGACATGGGTCAGCCGGAACCTCCTGAACAGAGGGAAACCGGGCGAAATTCCGATTGGCTCCATGTAAACACCGCGGATATAATTTCAATGCCCGATACCTGGGAATACCCCTGGTTCGCCGCGTGGGATCTGGCATTCCACTGCATACCGCTGGCTATGATAGATCCGGATTTCGCGAAGGACCAGCTTCTTCTCCTCACGCGCGAATGGTACATGCACCCAAATGGTCAGCTTCCCGCGTATGAATGGGCCTTCGGTGATGTCAATCCACCGGTTCATGCCTGGGCAACCTGGAGAGTCTTCCAGATAGACAGAAAGGCCCGCGGAGATTCGGGAGATCTTGAATTCCTTGAACGGGTTTTCCATAAACTCATGTTGAACTTTACCTGGTGGGTCAATCGAAAAGATACGGAAGGAAAAAATATTTTCCAGGGCGGATTTCTTGGATTGGACAATATCGGCGTATTCGACAGAAGTGCCCCTCTCCCGACCGGAGGCCACATAAATCAATCCGACGGCACAAGCTGGATGGCGATGTACAGCATAAATCTGATGCGGATCGCGTTAGAACTCGGGCGGTTTAATC
>JABGPX010000778.1 GCA_018644745.1 Spirochaetales bacterium | reverse complement strand
CGAAGAGGGTGACGCGGATGCAGATGATTTTTCAATCGATGATGACCTTGGTGATTTTTCCTTTGATGATGCCGTTGATGAAACTCCCGCAGATGAAACTCCCGCAGACGAAATAACCGCCGATGAGCCTGCTGCCGCGCCCGAAGAGGGTGACGCGGATGCAGATGATTTTTCAATCGATGATGACCTTGGCGATTTCTCTTTCGATGACACCGGAGACGAATCTTTTGCAGGTGAGGTTGCCGCCGATGAATCTGCGGACACTTCTGCTGACGCTCCTGTCGAAGGTGATGTGGATCAAGATGATTTGGGCGACTTCTCCTTTGATGATGCAGGTGATTTGGGTGCTTCCGATGCCGATGATGCCGGGATTTCGGAAGCTGAATACGCAGGACTAACCGGATCTATTGATGATAGCGGGGAAGAACCCGCAACGGAAGGGGAAGAGAGTTTCGATGATTTTTCTTTGCCTGATACCGTAGAAGAGGATTCCGGCGAAGAAATTGAGGAGTTTGACATTTCGGATGATCAGTTTTCGGAAGTAGGAGAAGATGGCGCCGGGGAGATAGAAGATTTCGCGGCAGATGAGGAATTTACCGTTCCTGAAGAATTTGCGGTGGCCGAAGAACCGGCGGATGAGCCCGGCGAGCAATCCTTTGAAGACGAAGATACAGCCGAGGAGTTCAGTTTCGAGGAAGGCGTCGACGAGTTCGAGCTGCCCGACGAGGCTACTCAAGCTGTGGATTTCGAGGAAATGGACTTGGGAGACGCGGATACTGAGTCATCTGAAGCAGAAGAGCCCGATGAAACCTCTGAAGTGGGTGAAGATGACTTTGATCTGGATGATTTCTCGCTTGGAGACATAAGCGAGCAGTTTGGTGTTTCAGAAGATGACGCCGAAGTTTTACCCGCTGAAGAGGAATTGAATCCTGCTCTCGTTGTGGGTGATCAATTGCCGGGTAGTGAGGATAGGTTAGATCTCAGTGATCCCAGATTTGCGGTGCTTCAGCAGACTCTTGCCGGTCTTCCGAGGAATTTACGGCTCATAATTGAAGAAGCCATCGGAGAAGAACAGCTCTCGGGACCAAAGCTCGAAAGCCTGGTTGATGCACTCACCCGCGGGCGTTCAGCAAAGGAAATTGCGGCGCTTACCGGGAAAATAACCGGAAAACGCATTGAGATTCCCAGTCAATACGAGAAGCGAACCGGACTTGAGTTCGAGGAAGAGAAAGGCACTTTCGCATATATATTCAAACATTCTGTTTTACCGGTTCTTCGAACTGTATTGATCGTTATAGTCGGTGTAGGATTGATTTCCTTACTTGGCTATCGGTATCTATTCCGGCCAATACGTGCCGCCGTGTATTACAATAGAGGGCTTGAGCAAATTGATGACGGCAGCCACCGGACCGGGAATGATCTTTTCGATCAAGGAAGAGAATCCTGGGAAGTGAAGAAGCGATATTATCAGTATGCTGAAGCATTTATCGATCAACGTCGGGACGATTTGGCCGCAGAGAAGTATGAGCAGCTCCTGCTTAATTACAGAGATGATCGCAAAGGTCTTCTGGACTACGCCCGCCTTGAAACATATCGGCGAGCTTCATATGAGCATGCTGAAGAGCTCCTCGATGTGCTTTTGAGTGAAAGCGATACTATGTATGACTATGACGCCTTGATTCAATCCGGCGACAATTATATGGAATGGGCTCTTGAGGATTCTTCAAAGTATGAGAATGCCCGTTTCGCTTATGCCTCGCTCATTCAGGAATATGGCGACCTAGATGATGTCATGTTTCGGATGCTCAAGTACTTCATTCGGACAGACAATCTTCCAGAGACTCTCCGACTAAAGGACTATTTCCAAAGTATCGAGAAATTAAAACTAGATACCGACACTTACGCGGAGTTAGGCGGATACCTGGTTACTCAGGACGAAAGGAGCGGAAGGTCAATATTTGCTCCGGAGGCAAGGGAGATTCTTTTCCGTACCATGGCGCAGGATGAAAATCTTCCCGAGGTGCATTACCACCTTTCACGCCTGTTCAGGTCTACTAGCGACTATGATGAAGAAAGAAAGGCACTTGCAAAAGCATATGAGGCCTTTAGATTGCTCCCCGCGCGAAATTCGATAAGGGAGACCAACTTCATCGATACAATCAACCGGCAGGGCGAAGCGGCCTTCAGGGAGCGTGAGTATTTGCTTGCAGAGGATAAGTACCTCGCGGCAAAAAAACGCTTTGAAACAGCGGAAAGCATCGGTAGTCTTCAGCCCAGCCCGGTTTTTGGAAGAATCTACAGTAATCTTGGCGATATTTATTATTACGTGAGCGGGAACTATCCCTCGGCGATGAAGAATTTTCAATCAGCTAAAGATATGAATTTTGCTCCGCCGGTGCTGGATTACAAAATGGGATACATCAACTACAGAAATGAGCAGTACGATGAGGCATTATTGAAGTTTTTTGAGGCTGCCGGCGCTTATTCCTCAAATGTCAATCTCATGTTCACCACGGCAAACAGCCTGTATTCTCAAGGACTGTATTCGTCGGCCCAGGGATATTATCTGCACGTGCTTACATCTCTTGAAAGCACCTTGAGAAATATAGCGGAGCTTCGACCCGACGAACAGCCGGAGCATAGAGCGCTGCTGGTAAACCTGATGCGGGCATACAACAATCTCGGCGCCACGCTGTTTCAGCTTTCCGAGCGGTCAGGAGATACCGGCAAGGTTACCCAGGCACTCGTTAATCTCACTACATCATCTGAGTATTTCGACCAAATAACCCGCGATCGGAATACACTGGTAAGAACGGAATCAAAGAACCTGTCATTCCTCAATACTCGAGCGATTATTTATCCCGAACCGGGATTTGAAGTTGAAATTTATAACGAGATTCCTCGAGATTTTACGGAAGTAGAATTTTAGAGCCTGCCCGTTATACTTCAACCATCCAACCGTGCTTATCCGGTAAGGCTCCATATTGAATCCCCTTAAGATTCTCTAGAAGTCTCATCGTGAGTTCGCCGGATTTTCCGCCGGCGAACTCTGCGGTTTTACCGTTATGGCTAATAGCCTCTATGCATGTTATTCCGGCGGCGGTTCCCGTAACAAAAGCCTCAACCGCGTCGGACATCACTTCATCAATTGAGATCTTCCTCTCTTCAGTTTGTACGCCCAGGTCAGAGGCAAGAACCAGAACGCTCTTCCGCGTTACGCCGGGTAGAATAGTGTCTTGAAGATCCGGGGTAACCAGATTTCCATTTTTTAAACGGAAAAAGATGTTGCAGGAAGAACCTTCCTCAATATACTTCTGCTCCCGGGCATCAAGAAAAATCGCTTCCATATAGCCTTTTTCTTCCGCTTCTTTCTTTGCGAGAATAGGCGTTACGTAATTGGCGTCACATTTTATCCAGCCGGTACCGCCGGGCACTGCGCGAACGCGAGATGTCGTAACAGCTGATGAATTGCCTGGTCTGAAATAGGATCCGACCAGTGTGCTCGCGATTATAACCCATGGTTCGGAACTCAAGCCGAGACCGATTGCGCCTTCCGAGTAGGTAAATGGTCGAAGATACATGGAATGTCCGGATACGAAACGATCTTTTTCCCATTCTCCGTTGTACACCGGCGCAAAACCGATATCTTTATTCTTTCGGGCCACACCTTTTACAGCATCCACAAACATTGCTTCAGGGAAGCCCGGCATCTTCATGCCTATCATGGATTTTTCGAATCTTGAGGCATTTTGATTTGGTCTGAAGAGTTTTAACGATCCGTCAAGTTGAGGAAGCGCTTTGAGTCCTTCGAAGCATCCGAATCCGTATTGGGTGGTTACATTTACCAGCGGAAGTCCTTCCATCGAATTACGGGATTTGAGCAAAGTGTCCAG
>JABGPX010000777.1 GCA_018644745.1 Spirochaetales bacterium | reverse complement strand
TCTGCTCTACTGATCGTCTACTAATAAGGTAAAGACATAAATCACTATCTGATGTTTAACAGAGAAACTTTCGGGCACTTCATTTTCGAGCATAGTCATGTGCTCACGGCTGAATTCTTGGACGGAGGATGCCGGTAGTGACGCCGCCATTCCCCGGCAGGCACGCATCCTGCCTGTCCATGATTCGCGAGTAAACTCAAGGTCAGCGTCGTAGGTGTGAAAGGTATTCAATCGAAATGCGGTGCCTAAAAAATCATGCTTTCGAAACTCATGCCGTGACGTACTGTGAGCATCCCAGTGAGGATTGTATCGCGACACCAGGTCTAGCGACTTGCGAGTTAGGGTGTCCTCATCAGGCAGCCACTCCATGAAAGCAATCATCATTTGACCCATGGGAACAAGCAACCTGCAAATTTCCCTGAGGGTGCGTTCCCGGTCAAAATAGGGCCAGCATTGCACCGCTGCGACAGCGTCAAAGGAATTGCCCGCCAAACCGGTATCGGCAGCGTCCGCAACAATCCACTTGATCGCCGGCGTGAGATTCATGCTTATCTCAGCTGCCATTGCGATCTGCTGCTCTGAAATGTCAACGCCTACAATCTGCGTACCGTATTTGTGCAGATGAATTGGGACCACTCCCGTCCCAGTGCCCAAGTCGAGGAGGCGCTGACCAGAAACTCCGATACCAAGCAGATGAAGTTTCTCATAAAACGATTCAGGGTAAATGTCTCGATAGCGGGCATACTCCGTCGATGTCCTACCCCAATCAAATGGCTGACCCTGGTCGATCCGTTCATTTCGTATCTCAGATCGCTTATTCATAGGCCGATGATACCAAATCTCATTTTGCACAGCAACATATTGCTCGTCCCGGTTATATTTCACAACTTCGGCCGATCGCCCGTAAAGAACATAACAATCGTTATTTATACTTATGTTAGATTTCCGTGACGATTACGTAATATTATTCGCATATACTACCAATACCTGATTATTTGTGGCAACATTGATTATCTACTGAGCACATTATTTAAACGACGATGGAGGCTAACCATGATCGGTCGAGTTCTCGTTCTGACCACCGTGATCGCATTACTACTTGCATCTTGTGTAACATACAGTGACAAAGACAGGCTTAAAACACGAGACTTCAAGGATTTTGAGACCTGGCACAAGATTAACATCGAGCCGCTAACTGGCGACGGAGACGGCTTCCTGCAGGGCAAGCACCTCGAGAACGAGGGAATACGGGAGGTGTATACAAACAGGATCGGTCAGCCGGTATTTCAGGGTGATTCCTCCCTCCCGTTCCCAGCCGGCACCATTATTGTCAAAGACACTTACTATATAGATAAAGACCAAACAAAAGGCAGGCGGTGGAACATTACCGTCATGAGAAAGCGGAATCCGGGATACGACCCGGAACATGGCGACTGGGAGTACGTAACCGCCGGCCCGCGAAAAGGCGTGCGGTACCAGGGAACCATGGAGCTTTGTATCGACTGCCATATCGTCGCCGACAAAGATTACGTCTTCACCTGGCGATAGGAACGCGCATTTAAAAACAACCGCGGATGAATATGGTAAAGAAATCGATATGCTGGTTTTGTAAAGGCCGCTGCGGCGTTAAGATCCATCTCTCGGACGACGAAATGGACCGGATCGAGATCGATCGAGACTACCCGTTTTTCGCAGGTTCTTTCGGCGCCGGCTGCAAAGGCCTCCGTCTCACCCATGCAAAGGAATGGTTTTACCACAAAAGCCGGCTCGACTATCCGATGAAAAGGACAGGCAGGCGTGGAGAGAACCGATGGACAAAAATACCATGGGATCAAGCCCTCGACGAAATCGCCGCTCGCCTGGACGAGTTAAAAAACCGGGCCGGTGCGGAATCGGTGGCAACCTGCAAAGGCGATGATTGGACCCACAGCGAGTACGAAACCCGGTTTCTAAATCTGTTCGGTTCACCGAATATATTCGGTGTGTCTCCAATCTGCTGGGGACCGCGGGCATTAGTTTCGGAAGCGGTATTCGGCTGGCACCCGATTTACAGTGTGCGAAAGAACACAAAGTGCATAATCATGTTGGGTGTGAATATCGACGCGGGCAGACCGGCACTGGTCAATGCTACTAAGGAAGCGGTCAAGAATGGTGCCAAGATAATTACGCTCGATCCAAGAAGAAGTGCCACCGCGGAACGGTCGGATATATGGCTGCAGCTCAAACCGGGCACAGACGCGGCAGTTCTCCTCGCAATGATTAACCACATCATAAGCAGAAATTTGTACGATCGGGAGTTCGTCAATCGATGGTGCCACGGCTTTGATAAACTTTCCGTTCGCGCGGCGGAATATTCATTAGCAGACGCGGAGAGAATCTCAGGAGTCCCCGCCGGGCTGATCGCCATGGCGGCAGAACAATACGCGACCAATAACCCGGGAGTGATTTTTGAGGGCATGGGCGTGGAACAGCAGACGAATTCGGCCCAAATTATCCACGCACGGTGTATTCTGGCCGCTATCACCGGCAATATCGATGTCGAAGGCGGGGAAGAGCTCGATGGTCCGCATCCCGACTACATCTCCGATCGAACAGTCGAGATGCTCGATGAATTGCCGGAGTTTCAAAAGCGGAAGCAAATCGGTTATGACCGGTTTTTGCTCCACAGTTGGCCCGGCCAGGAACTTTTGAGTCGAGACATAGGCCGCTGCTACAAAGAGCGCGGTGGATCCCATTGGTATCTTGGGCAGAGCAATCTGGCGTTATGTCTAGAGGCGATTACGTCATCAAAGCCATACCCCATTGAGGTGCTGATCGTTTCCGCTACGAATCCGATGGTTTCGTATCCCGACACCCAATTGGTGTACAGAGCGCTAAAGTCAGTGAACCTGCTTGTCGTAATGGATATCAACTGGACCCCGACCGCGCAGCTCGCGGACTACGTGCTGCCGGCGACGAGTTGGCTCGAACGGCCGATGTTATACAGTGAAAGCGGATTTGGAAAAGTGCTTGAGATCGTAGACTCAGTTGTGCCCGGCGTAACCGACAGCTACGACCGTAAGAATGATTTCGATCTGTGGCGCGGCCTTGGGGTAAGACTCGGGCAGAAAGAGCACTGGCCCTGGGAGACGGTGAAGGAGTCCTACTCCGAGCGTTTGAAAGGGAAAGGCCGAACGTGGGAAGAGATGGTCGAGTTTAGGCATGTCGAGGATGTTGTTCCAGGATTCAAAAAATACGAGAAAACCGGATTTGGAACGTCGACGGGAAAGGTCGAGCTTTACTCCACGGTATTCGAGCGTCTTGGATACGATCCTCTACCATTCTATCAACCCCACCCATTTTCAGAAGAACGGGCTTCATCGACCGTGGAAGAGTATCCATTTGTCATGATAAACGGCGCGCGGGTGCGCGAATACATGCTCTCAACCTGGCGCAACGTCGACTCGGTTCGAAAAGTGTATCCGTTTCCACTCGTACAGATTCACCCCGAAGCCGCACAACGACTCGGCATCGTAGAGGGCGAATGGGTGTGGATTGAAAATGAAAAGGGGAAAATACGTCAAAAAGCCCGATTTTTTAATGGCATACAGCCAGATGTAATACATTGCGACCAACAATGGTGGTATCCCGAACTGCCCGGCGAGGAGCCGTGGCTGCATGGCGTTTGGATGTCCAATGTAAACGTTTTACTAGACCTATCACCTGAGAATTGCAACGAGATCATCGGAAGTTGGCCTCAGAGGATTGCCAGGGTAAAAATTTATAAATAACAGTGAGATAAAAGGAGCAAAATGACATGACGAATCTTAGCAGTACACTATCCTTCCTGGTTTTCGCGGTAATAATGGTTGGCATCGTGCTGGCACTCCGAAACAGGAAAAAAGTTACCAGAGAAGGTTTCTACGTCG
>JABGPX010000529.1 GCA_018644745.1 Spirochaetales bacterium | reverse complement strand
TCTTTTGAATACTCTCGAGTTTCGTCAACATCCCAGTCACCTTTTCTGCAAAACCCAAATCAATTAATGCCTCTATTTCATATGCAAGAAAATGTGTCAATGAGGCCTCATTCAAACAATCTTTATGCCCCATATAGAAATCTGCGCATCGGAAAGCATATTCACTATATTTCTTCAGCTTCCTCAATCATTACTACTTTGCCGCCTTTCTCAATAATAGAATCAAAGAAGTGCCCATGGCCTTCCTTCGACTGCATGTCCATCCCGGTTTGATTCATAATGGCTGCGATTTTAGTTTCAATACCCATCGGAGCGGAAACGCTGTCTTCGAGAATGGCGAGTATGTTCTGATCGAGCAAATGGGTGATGAATACTACCGAGGCCGGCAGCACCGAGCCCTGCATATCACTTTTATACAATTCAGCCGGTGAAATCGAGTCGTGAAACAAGATATTCACCGTGTCACGGTGAAAATCAGGAAAATCTGAAGGACTCGAGCCGGTGAACTCGTAACGGCTCTGGCCCATTGCGCTCACGCTTACCGGTATCGACCGATCGAGGCAGTATTTTACCAGAGCAACCAGTATCTCAATAGAGCAATCCTCCCTCTCGAGTACCTTGAGTGTCGGTCTTTCCGATCGCCGGAGATCGAGGTAGAAGCTCACTCCCGGCTGTGATGTTTTTCCGTATGATTTGAGGAAGGGCTCACCCAGGGAGATAAACTTTTTCCAGGCGATGTGACGAATACTCTGCCCCTGGCGATACTGGACCAGGTTTTCAAATAATGAGTAATCCTGGGATGCTCCCGGATTTGGACCTGTATTGAGATCACTGGTTGTGCCGATGGAAAATGGATATGAGGCTTCAACAATTCGAGGATAGACATAAAATGTTTTATGCCACACAGGTCGGTATATGGTGATCCAGCCGAGTATATCGCTCATTTCCATCTGTTCGAGCCCAACAGTATAAATCCCTCTGAACGGGCAGGAAATCTCATATGTATGTTCTGATCTTTCTCCCCGCTTCAAAGCTATATAAAGATCAGGTATTTTGTTTGAAGAGCCGGGCTGAATAGATCTAAACTGTATCATCGTTGGTACGCTCGGGAGATTCGATTCATTTGCGAACAGAAGGGTATATTTGAGTACTTGTCCCTTCACAGGGTGATCGGTGTCAAAAGTCTGATGATATTTTATACCGGCCATCGATATTAGTAGGTGTATAAGAGAAATTATGGGCAATGTGAGGAGCGCAAAAAAAAGATAACCGAACAGTAATCCGATATACTGCCAGGCGAGATGAATAAGAGAAATGGCGAATAAATAAACCAGGACAGCGCCCCAGCGGATATTGAGATACTTCCTCATCACACTCCCGTAGGTACAGGCGTCTTCTCAAGCACTTCGTCTATCACCTGCCTCGCGGTTTGGCTATTTACTTTGGCCTCCGCGGACAGAACCAGGCGATGAGCCAGTACAGCATGCACCGTATCCAATACATCTTCCGGGATTACATAATTTCTTTCGCTGAAAATTGCCTGTGTTTGAGAAGCGGTTAAGAGATGCTGAGTCGCCCGCGGGCTCATCCCCAATCGTATCTTTGCGCTCTTCCGGGTGTTGTCGGCTATCGCTACCATAAACCGTTTTATCTTATCATCGACAAGCACGTTTCGTACCTGTGACCTTACAGAGATAACTGTTTCAGGTAACATGACCGGTGTTATTTCGTTGATAGGACTGGCGACACGGAACCGTTCGAGGATAGATACTTCATCATCCTCGGATGGATAACCGATTGTCAGAGATAATCCGAATCTATCGGTTTGTGATTCCGGGAGCATAAATGTACCGGCGAAACTGCCTGGATTCTGGGTCGCGACTACAAAGAACGGTGTCGGTAGGGAAATGGTTTTCCCGTCAATGCTCACAGTCTGCTCCTGCATAGCTTCGAGAAGACTCGATTGGGTTCTAGCGGATGCTCGATTGATTTCATCGGCGAGAATAAACTGGTGCATTATTGCGCCTTCTTTGTAAATGAAATCCCGCTGTTCCGCGCTCCATACCGTCATGCCGAGGATATCCCCGGGTAAAATATCCGGCGTAAATTGGATCCGGCCAAAATCCAATCCGCTGCTCTTCGCCAGGGTCATCGCCAGAGTAGTCTTGCCAAGCCCCGGGATATCTTCAATAAGCACATGAAGGCCGGAGAAAAATCCGATCAGCATCTGATGAATAGCCGTTTCCTTCCCGACAAATACGTGGGAGATGTTCCGCTTCAGCGCAGTAACAGCGGCCGAAACTTCCTTGAGCTGTCCGTTATTCATAGAAACCTCGATATTTGTATATGTTTTCTTACTAATAGATTATTTGGCTGTCCAGGGATAGAAAACATAATCCCTGAACTCCCCGGAGGTGTTCTTGTCTCCGTATGGATGGCGCTGGTTTGCGTTCTGGTGGCAGGCAAAGCAAAATTCATCGCTGGGAATTTTCTCTTCTCCACTATTCATGTCTTTTGCGATCCATATCCAGCCGCCTTTCGCTTCCGGATGAGTAGAATCTTTTATCATCATGGTGATATTGTCCGGGGTTTCGCTGGTTGATGAGGCATAATTTTCTTTTATGATAATTGTACCTTCGGGATAATTGTATGTAACCTGTTCATTCACTTCCCGGGGCAGCACGGTAGTGCCCACATCGTTTATATAGATCATCCGCGCTTTAAGGGTATGGCCAGGTATTTCATAGGTCAGTAATTCTTCAATTGTATTCTGCCAGTCGCTGTAATCTGCCGGAACAAGAGGAACCGCGGATTCTTTACTCGTACATGCGATAAAAGTCATCATGAAAATGAACACCATGAAGCTTGCGAGATTTTTCCGCATGATCTTACTTCAGTCCTTCAACCAGATACACTTTCACATACTCGTCTTTGCCTTTGGCTTTCAATCTAAATGGCCCGCCAACAAGCACCGAATCTGCTATCTGATCGTATGTACTCGATGAAATGAGGATTTGACTCGGTTTTGCGGCGTCACAAAGCCGGGAAGCTGTGTTCACATTGTCGCCGATGAAGGTGTAATCGGCGCGCTTCTGCGATCCTATCATCCCAAGAATAACCTCGCCGCTGTTTATACCGATCCCTACCTGCAATCCATCGTATATATCGTTGCTGTGTTTCTGGAGCTCTTCGCATATTTCGATAGCCGCTTTTACAGAATTAATTGCCTGATTTTCTTCAAGCCACATCGAGACAATTTCATCGCCTACATACTTGTCGATATCTCCTGCATATTTCTGAATTATCTCTGTTTGAACATTTAAAATGAGGTTGAGATACTTCACAACTTCTTCAGGTGATCGTTTTTCAGAGTAAGAGGTAAAACCGCGGATGTCGGAAAAGAGCATTGTCATCGGAACCAGGTGCCCCTCTTTCTTTTCCCTGAGTGAATTCATTGCGGCGGTTGAGACATATTTAGAAAGCTCGAACCGTTCATGAAGCCCCTCTACCATGGTATTTACCGTGGCGCCAAGTCCTCCTATCTCATCACGATTTTTTATTGAAACTCGATCTTCAAAATTGCCTTCGGTAACGTTTGAGCATACTTGGCCGATTGTTTTTACCGGTTTTATTATCGTTCTCCGCATGAATTGTGAGAGAATAATGGCAAGCAAGATGACCAATCCGGCAAAAAATCCACCCGCAAGATAGATAGAGTTTCGCTGCCGCATTCGCGGAGCAGTTATGTCTGCACGTATGTCAATTACGCCTCGAACGGTATGATCCGCGCCGTGGCAGCCGGTGCATTTAGGCAAATTGAGGAGCGGTCTGTACACCCGCGAAAATCTTTTTTCTTCAAGTTTACCAATTTCGAAAAATGCTGATTCTGGAGGTGAACCCACAGCCGT
>JABGPX010000808.1 GCA_018644745.1 Spirochaetales bacterium | reverse complement strand
ATCGAGTTCGATCTCGACAATCTGCATGTCGTCGCCAATAATGGTGTAATCAATTTCGTGTATCATTGTTCTATTCTCCTCAATTACCTATACTGGTCCATTACACTCGCCATGTCAAACTTTAGCTAAGGAGTCAATTATGGCTATGGCCGATCTCGAAATCATCGACAAACGTTTTAAACCATATATTCCCGGCAACTGCAAACTAGAAAAGCTGTATACCGGCACCAAGTGGGCGGAAGGTCCAGTCTATTTTCCCGCAGGTGATTTTCTTATCTGGAGCGATATACCAAACGACCGGATGCTTCGATATGTCGACGGTTTGGGAACTTCAATATTCAGATCACCGGCAAACTTTAGTAATGGAAATACTATGGATGTGCAGGGACGTCTGGTTACCTGTGAGCACGCGGGGCAGGTTACCCGCACAGAAGCGGACGGCTCAATTACTGTTTTGGCAGACAGTTATGATGGAAAGCGTCTGAACTCGCCGAATGATGTGGTGGTTAAGTCAGATGGATCAATCTGGTTTACCGATCCTCCATATGGAATTCTCACTGACTATGAAGGGCACAAACAGGAGAGCGAGATTGGAGCAAATTATGTCTTCCGATTGGATTCACAGACCGGCAGCCTGAAGGTGGTGTGCGACGATTTTGATAAGCCAAACGGTATTGCCTTTTCTCCCGATGAGAAACGTCTTTATGTTTCAGACACCGGCGGCTCTCATGATGACAATGGAGCCCACCACATTCGAATATTTGATGTTTCTGAGACCGGTTCACTCTCCGGAGGTGAGGTTTTTGCGGAGATCAGCCCCGGGCTGTCTGACGGATTCAGACTGGACTCTGACGGCAACGTCTGGACCAGCGCCGGAGACGGGGTTCACTGCTATTCTCCTGGCGGCGATCTGCTGGGGAAAATCATTGTGCCGGAACCGGTGGCCAACATCGAGTTCGGCGGCCCGCGCCGGAACAGGCTTTTCATCTGTGCGACTACTTCACTTTACGCGATCTATACCGCCCAAAACGGGGCGAGCAAACTCTAAAGGAGAGATCAGTATGATACAGTATATGTTTATCGCCGAAGTGGCGGGGTCGAAAGAAGATAGAGAAGCTGCTCTTGCCTTGATAAGGCGATTTCCCGATGAAATTCCTGGAATTATCGATTTTACCGCCGGTTTAAATGAAATAGGTCAGCAGCGGCTGAACTGGGGCGTTTCAATTCGTTTCAAGGACAAGGCCGCGTGGGAAACGTATAAAACCCATCCTGTCCATATAAACGCTACCAATAAGTACGGCTATCTGGTCAAAGACAGTTCGACTATCGAGTATGAAATCAGCTGACTGAACCATTGCGCCGTTTCGGCGGCAGCCTTTATTTGATCTCTTTTATCCGTAGAATCATTGTAGATAGGTACGTTTTTATATCCTTGGGCCATGTCGCTATTAAATCGCTTAATAGAGACCAATCACCGGCATAAAGCGCTCTTGACGCTTCTTCGAAGCCCGGCATGTCTCCCGTCATTGTCCACATAAACTTGCCGACGGATGCGATTTCCCGTTTTACTCGATCTTCCGCTGATTCATGTTTCATTGCGTCATGCACAAGTCTCCGGAGGGTGCTCGAGGCATTTCTCGGCTGTTCTTCCAGCCATTGCCATTGCCCTGGAAGCAGGCAGATTTCTCTGCACCTTATTCCCAGCTTTGGTCGGCCGGCACCGGTCTTTGGTTCCGCCGGCAACGCTTTTCTCAGCACCTCTTCCAACGGACCTTGAAAATCGAAATCCGCCTGGTTTCCGGTCTGATCATCAAAAATGATTACCGTGTTGTGAGGTCTGTTCTGGAGATATGTCCACACCTGTGAAAGCATGGATTCCAATTCTCCCGCAGCGATGCGGGCAGATTCACAAAATGCTGTGTACTGCTTGCTCGATTCCATAGAATAATTATACCCGGGTAAAATTATTGTGTCAAGAGATATTAGTTAATCGACAGCTGCGAAGTACCGGAGCATCCGGATAGTTCCCGCGATCGTCGCCGCATATTCGTACGATTTCGGCCTAAATCGTTTTTCTGACCTTGCACTTAGAAATAACTCTTCCTATAATTCGGTAGAAATTGCATAGAAAAAAAGCGAAGCGGGAGTTCCCATTTCGCTCTGATTTTTTTAATTAAGGTATTATCATTAAATAAATTTAAATTTTAGCAATAGATTTATAATTTCAAATTTCTATGGGATGGTAGTGAACATGGAATTAGCAATATTAAAGCAAAATGAACTATTTAGGAGATATTAAAATGACATTACAAGCAGGTTCAGCACAGACAGAAATCACACCGAAAGATTCACAATTCCTATTCGGCTATCCTCACGTCGAAAGGTACAGCACTGGCGTTCACGACAAACTCTGGAGCTCATCATTATATCTTTCAGACGGCAAAAACGATTGTTTATTCATTGCCAATGATATTATCTTTGTTGGCAAGGACAATGTTGCCAGCGCAAGAAAACGCATCAACGAGCAGACCGGCATTGCCGCTGAACACATAATGATAACTGCTACCCATACGCACTCAGGACCGCATACCGTTGATTATATAAGCAATCATGCCGACCCCTCCGTACCAAAAGCCGACCAAAATTATGTTCAGTTTATGGAAGACTGCATTGTCGAATCCGCAGTTAAAGCACACAAAAACGCTCGGCCCGCAAAACTTGGCCTTGCAATTGCAGATGACACCGGAGTAGGAACCAATCGGCGCGACCCTTCCGGCCCTGCTGACCACAATGTGCCGGTGCTTATGGTAAGATCTTATGATGATAAAAATATCGCTTGTATGCTGGTCTGTTCTATGCATCCGACAGTAATGCACGAAGATTCAACGCTTATCAGCGGTGATTTCCCAGGCCTTTCAAGAATATATCTACAGGAAAATGTTTTAGGTAAAGACTGTGCTGTTCTTCATCAAACAGGCCCGGCTGGCAATCAAAGTCCAAGGCATGTAACCAAGGCAAATACTTTTGAAGAAGCTAAGAGATTAGGAGAGATATTGGGCAAGGCTGTCGAAAAAGTTATTCCTAAAATTGAATTCAAAGATACTATCGAATTGGCAGCAAAGGTTACGTTAATAGATGATTTGCCAAAAAAGGTTTTCCCAAGTGTTGAAAAGGCTGAGAAAAAGCTCAAAAGCGCAAAAGATAAATTCGAATACTTAAAGACATCAAATGCTCCAAAACAGGAAACAAGAACCGCCGAGTGTGATTGGTTCGGAGCTGAGGAAACATTAACACTTTCAAAAGCAGCAGATGACGGTTCGCTTGAAAACGCTTACAAAGTCTGCCTGCCCGCTGAGGTCCAAGTTATTAAGATCGGCGATTGGAAATTTGTCGGATGGCAGGGAGAGAACTTTATCGAATTCGCATTGGCAGTAAAAAGCAATACTGACAACAGTTTTGTGATTTCTCTTGCTAACGGAGAAATGCAGGGTTATGTCGTCACCAAAGAAGCCGCTGAAGAAGGCGGGTATGAAGCATCGAACGCACTATTTAGCTACCAGGCTGGCGATATCTTTGTTTATAAGACCCTCGAAGCCCTGGACGAAATGAAATAATGGAATATGATGTTTAAAAAATAAACATAAACAGAGGAGACGTTCATGGAAAAGAATATAAATGTATTGGTTGCGCAGTCGGGTGGACCGACGCCGGTGATCAACAACTCTCTGCGAGGAGTCATAGAAGCCTGTCGCGATTACCCGTCCAAATTCGGCAAAATCTATGCCGGGTGGCACGGAATTGAAGGCGTTCTCCAAGAGGAGCTGATTGAGATATCGGCACAACCCCAAAAAGAGATTGATCTATTGGCTACAACTCCTTCCGCAGGAGCCATTGGCACGTGTCGCTAT
>JABGPX010000595.1 GCA_018644745.1 Spirochaetales bacterium | reverse complement strand
GATGCATAAAACTCGGGTTTGTTTCATATCCTTCGATATTGAATGACTCTGCATCGGGTATATACCCGGTGTAACCGTTGGCATACCCGAATATCATAACCCGGTTGTGCTTGAAAGCACGCTGCAGCTCGAATTGCAGTTCGATAAATATCTCGCCCGGTACGGTCACAATAAAATGATCAAGGATACCGTGAGCTTGAACGCACACCTGCTCCGAATCGGCCCCGGCGAAATCTTCTAATAATTTATGCTGCCACCAACTGGTACGTAAACGCTGATATTCCTGCCAATATTTCTCGTAGGCCGATTCATTCAACAGCATGTCACTATTCTCGATTTTCCTGAAATAATCTATGATCTCAGCGCGGTCGTTTGCAGGCTTCAAACTTTTTCGTTTCGAGGTAAGAGGGATGTCGCAAAGGGTTAATGCGGAGGCCAGAGTGCCTCGATCAACGGTAATTGCTCGAGGGATCGCCGCCTGGAGCAGATCAGCGATCTGCCTGCCGCAAAACTCTGAACGATCGAAACTGCGGAGGCCCAACTCCGGGTTAATATTACCGCAGGCTCCGTTGAAGAACACCGAAAATCCGCCGAACCTCTCCGTCACCAACCGGTTGGCCGCACCGTAGTAGTCGGCGGAAGACATATAACCCGCCTTCATGCAGGTTGTCGGGTGGGCCGCGAAATGCCAGATAATTCCCCGGTATGCCCCTTCGGAGTCCTCAACTTTCAGAAAATCAAGTTGGTCATCAACTCGATCGACATCACCATTAATTCTGTGCTGGAATCTGTTTTTGGCGAGGCCGGGAATATTCACATGCTCCCAGCCGATTCTGCATGAGAATTTTTCGGCTTCCGCCCGGCCGACCGCCTCGATGCAGGCCGTTCGGACGCGGTCTACCTGCAGGGAACTGTCTATAAACGGCTCCTCCCCTAACAATTCAGCGCCATTGTGAGTATGAGTTGCCGCTACCAGTATCTGCTGCTCAGACAAACCTGTCTCTTCTGCTATAGCTTCCTTTATAAGGAGAGCGACGGCAATCGGTACAGCAACGGCATCAACCGATATCAGACACAAAGAACCTGATGTATTTTCAAGCAAAAACGCATGGACTGAAAGGCTATCGTGAACGCCAAGGCTCCGTTTGTTGGGTGCGAGACGGAACGAACAGAACTCACCTTTCGGGGGAGTAATATCTGACTTCCCATATCCGGCGAACATACTGCTGTCCGCATTGTTACTCATCGATATGACCTGCCTTCTCCGTTACATACGGCGGCCGGGCAAGTAACGGGAAATACACCGAATACTTCTCATCGACTATCTCATAGAGCGGCCGAAATCGTATGCTTACCGGCTGCCCGACAGTTCGATAACCTTTGAGCCATTCAGCCCACTGCCTCTCGTTATCTGGAACAAGCATACCGGAGGGATCGTCCTTCCCGCCATAGAGTGCCGTCTCTGTCTCAGCCAGGCCGGCGAGGACTACCGGGCCGTGGAGAAACGCGACAGTATCCGGTTCATCAGGGATTTCGCACACCGTAAGCTTCTTCGGCATATCGAAACGAATGGTATCCTGGTGCCAGGTACGAGTAATCGTACAGAAACCCCTCGAGGAAACCTCGAACTCCAACGAAACATCGTTTACGGAGAGTTTTCCCTCCCCTTCCATCCAATCGGGAACCCGAAGGCTAATAGAAAACTCGCGGGGTTTTTCTCCTGTAATCCTAATTATCGCCGTATTGAACTCCGGCCGGTGGCGCTCGCCGGCACCCCCCGCGTTGTCATCCGATCCGCCGGTCGACACTAAGTCATGTTCCAATTCAAGCCGCACGGGAGTTCCGCCAATATCTGTCTCCAGGCAGGAGGAGATATATTGGGCGACGATGATTTGTTTCTTATCGCCATAATAGATTCTCCCATTGTGCTCAGCGTGGGCCTGCACGAGTGTGCCGTGACAGCACCAGAAATCATTGGTCTTCGAGCCCCAGATTTTTCTTGCCCCGCCTTCAAGAGGTAGAAAGTAAGAGATCATACCTGTAACAGGATTCTGCTGCGCGAGTATACCGTTATATAGATTCATTTCGATGTAGTCGGCGTATTTCGAATCACCGGAAAATCGAAAAAGGAAATCCGCCAATCTCATCATGTTGTACACCGTACAGTGTTCCTGATTCTTGTCTCCTCTACGGGAAGCGTATTCGAACGGCGGCGTCCATATCTCTCCGGAGGTCTGGCCGCCGGTACAGTAAAACCCTCGATCATCCACAGCGCACTTCCAGTATGCTTTTACTATTTTCAGCCAGCGCTCCTCACCCGTTACCTCATAAGCACGGGCAGCTCCGAGAACCTCCGGAATCGTCGTATTGGCGTGTTTGTTTGTGAGAGCATCTTCACCGTTCAGGAGGGCGTCAAATAATCTATTTCGGGCGTACAAGTATATAAGCTCACGATGAGTTTCCTCGCCTGTTATATAGAAGAGATCTGCCCATACTTCCATCATTCCGCCGGTTTCAATGTCGAGCAGGTCGCCAAGGGCCTCAGCTGTCAGATCCTTAACAAAACTATAGAACCAGCCAGCGGCGTGTTCCAGTATGCCGAGAGCCTTCGCGCTCTCCCCATAACGAACTGCGTCGATCAAACCCATAAGGGTTTTATGAACCACGTAGTGGGGCGCCCAGGTAGGAGATCCTTCGGCGGCCCATCGAAAGTATTTTTCAGGTATGGAAAACAACCATTCTCCTCCGTTCTTTTCCTGGCACTTTTCCAGTTCGCCAACTATTTCATCACATTGATTCTTCAATACTGGTTCGCCGGTGTTGGCGTAACATCTGTAGGCCGCCGAAAGCCAATGACCGAGAAAATGACCACGAACCTGACATGTCGGCGACTCCCAGCCCCAATGCCTGTCATCTCCGGTGCCTGCTTCACCATGGGTAGTATTCCGCAATTGGCTAAAATCTCCGCGTCCGGCTTCGAGATAATAATTCTGAAGAAGGTTTTTCGGTTTCAGCTCCGCAAGATATGCGCGGTTGAGCTCATACCGATCGCGAAAGATCCCCGGCGTCAATACCACGCTTCGAGGCTGATAACTGCTGAAATTTTGCTTTTTCATCCTAATATCTCCTTTGGAAACTCTTCTTCAGAGTTCTCAAAAACCGAGAATCAATGATAGGGCTAATAATATATTTTCGCTATAGTATCTACCAGAGCCTGGGTATCTATGATGAAACCAGCCAATCCTGCCGGTTTCACATCCCATAAACGGGTCAGGCGACAGTCAGGCGACGGCGCTTGCGAAGCCGAAGAGCAACTGCTATCGTATCCTGTGGAAAAAACATTAGCACTGCATGGCGGAGAGCCAGCGATTACATTGCCCATCGAAGATAGATGGCAGAGACCGATAAACGAAGAGAAGCGGGTCATCGGCGAACTGCTCGAGTCCGGAGATCTCTCGGTTTCCGGCCAGGGATTGCCAAAACAGTTTGAAGAGGATTTCGCAGAGTACATCGGATGCAAGTATGTCCTTGCAACAAGCCATGGACACACAGCATTGGCAAGCGCGTTTTTCGCGGCCGGTATCGGTCCGGGAGATGAGTTTATCCATCCTGCCTATGGATACATCGGCAGCTATGTCGGAGGGCTGCACATGGGTGGTACTCCGGTGCTCTGTGAATCTCACCCGGATTATCTACTCGCCGACCCCGACGACATTGAGAGGAGAATTACGCCGCGAACTCGTGTTATCAATCCAATCCACAGATTCGGCCACGTATGCGACATGGACCGGCTTCTCGATCTCAGTGAAAAGAACGACATCGTGCTCATCGAAGACGCGGCTCACGCCCACGGGAGCGAGTGGGACGGAAGGAAGATCGGCAGCTTCGGACATATAGCCTGTTTCAGCTGCCAAG
>JABGPX010000776.1 GCA_018644745.1 Spirochaetales bacterium | reverse complement strand
GTAATTGTTTTTTTACTGCCGTCATGGTTAACCGATCTTTTCTCGAAAGTAGCCAGGCAGACCGCGCCGTCCTGAGCCGACTTCTTTGGTTCGCCAATTTCGTTGTCTATGGCAAGAATTTCCACCGGATAACGAGACTCCTCAATCCACTGAAAATTAATATTTGGCTCCAGAATTATATTGAGGTCGAGAGCGGTGCCTGGTTCGAGTAGAACGTCTCTGAAGTCAGCGATATAACCCTCGCATTCCGTCCGTAAATTATGGTTTCCATCCAGCAGCCCAATTTGGAGACCAGATCCATTCTCAACATGCTGATCGTCGATAAAAAAATCGGACCGTGCCGGATCAACTCTCACGCGCAGAAAACCCGGGTGCCACACTTGCTCGATCGATTCATGCTCAACGCGAAAAAACATATTGCTTTCATTCCCGTCTTTAATTTGCACATCTATCAGTCCAGCAATAAACACCACTCCTGATATATTCCCGTCGATGATAGTCTGATTGATGATTTCTCCGCTTTCGAAATTGAAGAGAAATAAATAGTTATTTGCTTCCGGCGCCGACGGGTGCTGATATAAGGTGTAACTGCCTTTAAACGTCAGGAGAGCTATTTTGATTCCTTGAAAAACATATAGAGAGGGAATGCCTTCGTCAGGGAGATCCGAAGTCAATTTCCAATTCAGGCTAACGGTGTACCGATCAAACGCTTCCGACGGAAGAGGGGGGGGATAAGATGGATCAACATCAATCGAGTATCGAAGCACTTCGCCGTTTGCGGAGGAAATTGGCATGGCAGCGGAGAGCACTGAATGAGTAAGAGTTAGGTTGGGTACGGAGTAGTCGGCATCGACGGATGTTGGTGATGAGTTTCGATTGCATCGTCGAAGCAGTCGGGGGGAACAGAAAAAGGCTGCCAAAAAAGCAACGCAGATCAGACAAGATAAGAAAGAGAAACGGTGCTTTTTCTTCCCCATTGGTTTGGGTATAAATGTCATAAGATATCCTCATTCGCTTTTCGCGTGTATAAGGATCATGAGACACGTAAATAATAAAAAGCGAAAAAGAACGTTAAGAAAAGGTTAAATTGCGGTTAAAAGACGAAACCTGGCTCGGAGAATATTGCCGTCATCTAATTCGGCTTTCACCATGATTTGGCGGCACCTTTCTCGTCTGCTCGGAGACGGCATCAATCTGGTTCACAAAAAGGCCAAATCAAGCAGCAGCATTCTGCTACAACGAGAAATATGATAAAATAAGTCAATAAAGTCATTGTCCAAGAGGAGGATCTTATGGCCTATCAGACTTCTATCGATATCTCGGGTGACAAATCCGCCACACTTCGATTTCGAAGATCACCCTTTGACGCATACGGAATTACTCGTATAGGCATTGTATCTGTCTCGGGCCTAGTGGTTGCCGCGGTGCTGCTTATCATCGTTACCGGAATTCGATTCGGAGAGATTTCACGATTTGCCGCAATCGACTTGATCTTGATAATTGCATTATGCTTAGCTGCGGCATCTCTCATTCTCCTTCGTGCGCATCGACGCGGAAAAGGGCATGTGAAGTTCGATCTGAAAAACCGATCTATCGAATCATCTAAAGCCCCCTCCCAATTTGCGTGGGGCGAGGTAGTGACCTTTCCAAAAACCGGTGTGCTTGCCCTGTCCTCTAAGATCGCGTTCGGCAGACCAAATACCTCTCAGGCCCATATAAGCAATAGCCATTTCCGTATCGACTTCTTTCCGTCGGAAGACGATTCACGGTACTTTCTGAAATCTATCGCCGCTGAGGTGATGAGTGCCACGGCGGGCGTTAAGGAATCATTCTCCAAAGGAGTCGCCACCCGCAAGGTCATAGAGAATAGCTTCGGCGAGATACAACTGATTGCCGCCGCGTCTGATCGCGGTTCGGTACGCACCCTTGTCGAGGCACTCTCGAGACTCTTCGACATTCCGATCCTCGATCTATCATCTGACGAACCAGAGGTACGTCTATCCGCTGACCTCGAGATTCCTTTTCACAAACGGATCCGGGAAGCCGGTGCCATACCAGGGACACCGGTTCGGCGAACAATCGGCGCGCTTGTTACCCGGGACGATGCCCAGTGTCTGCGCTTCGTTGCCCTCTCCAGATTGGCCCCGCTTCTCGTTGGCGCCGTGCCGGCCGTAGCATTTCTGTGGTTGGTACTCTGGCTCATTCGATTGGATGCTGTCGCATCGAACGGTTCGGCATCGCTCTCGCCATTATTACTCATACTCGTCGGCATTGCTTTCGGCGTTCCCCTTGCGGTCACGATTCTCTACTGGGTTCTCAACCTGTTGACGATTCAATTGCTTTCTGTAACGAAGCAGGGAATTGCGCTGCAGCATCGGCTCTTCGGCATCCTAAAGATTTGGCCCGATACCCACATGCCATGGGTCGAGATAGAGCAAATAGCGATTGCAGGTTTTTTCGGAACGTTGGTGTTCCTCGGAGACCAAAGAACAGTCGTTTTCCGACTTGAATCCGAACGAGCCTCTCGCTCGGTCAGATTTGAGATCACCCGATGGGCGCGTGAGAACATCTCCGGTTGATTTGAGCCCATGCCTTACAATTTCCTTATTCATGAACTATAGTGATGTCGGCCACTGTTTCTTTGGATCAGAGAGAATATACAACAAAAATGACGTATGATTATTTTCCCAACGGGAAAACGTGGACAATCATCAATTCAGAAGACGATGCATCAGGGCAACATATTTATGGATAACTACACGACCGAAGAACTCAAAGAGATGCTCAGCCACTACATATGCCAAAATGGGATTACCCTCGGTAAGATCTATTTTAAAGCACATCTGAATGAGGGGAATCGCCGACTTCCAGACAATTTCGGTGACATCGCTCAATTCATCGATGAGTTTTCATGCACTGAAAAACAGCCGGAAGGTGTTGAGCTCGGATACCGCAGCGCATATCAGCTGCTTTCCGATATGAAGAAAGATCTCAAATACCTTGATAGCCTGAGCAAAAAGAAGGAATCTCATCTCCGTAATTTTATAGACAAGTGGCTGGAGCGCTTGGAATCATTCGAATGACTGCGCCGCGGCGTGGAATTACAGAACTTTAAACAGATTTAAAACAAGAGTTTTGGGTAATATTATCCTGTCTGATACCCGAATAAATAGGTCTTTCCCTGTAAAAAAAAGGCGTGAAAAAAACTATATCGTATGGTTCTCAATCACCATTATTAGGTCCGTAAGATCTTCACTGAAAACGCTGCTTGTTCTATGAGTGGCATTCGTTTTGAAACCGGCCTTTTCATAACATCTGATTGCCCTTTCGTTGAAGTCAAGAACCTCAAGCTTTACGGCGTTCAATTTCAGATGCCGGAAGCAGAACGTTACTAACGCAGTTACAATTTCTGTGCCGAAACCTTTGCCACAGAATTTTTCGGAAAACAAACCCAAGGAAAGATAGATTGACATTTCGATACAATCATATCTTGTTAATTTAGCGACACCAATCGATTCACCAGAGAGTACGATAGCCCAAGCGTATTCGGATCTTTCAAGGCGACGATACCATTCTGCCGCTTCTTCTGGTGTTTTTGGGCAAATTTTCTTATGGTTTCCACCATACATTCGAACAAGTTCCGCTTCTCTTGGGTAATTTATCCACTCATTCGTGATCGACTCATGAACAGGCGTCAGCAAAAGCCTTTCCGTCTTAATATCTTGTATTTTGGGCAGCATCATTTTGCTCCGCTTATTATTTAAACCCCAGACAAAGATCTATCGTCATTTTAGCACAATCCACATGCACCATTCAGCCTTCTGAGCAATGTGATATTTATTTGGCCGCTTTTCCAGCGTGTTTGATTGATATGGTAAACCCGCGTTATATGACCCCAAGGAGCGGTTTCTAATTT
>JABGPX010000775.1 GCA_018644745.1 Spirochaetales bacterium | reverse complement strand
TGCTCGCTATCTTACCGGATGACAGGCTATACATCCTTGATACGGGAAATAACCGCATCGCCAGTATCCCTAAATCGGAATTTACGGCTCCTATCGATTTTCAGGAATATAATCCCGGCGACCTTTCTCTCGATTTTTGGATGTCTGGTTGTGGTTGATCCGGTAATAGTTAATGGAGACAATGATGATTAGAAAAACTCTGATATTCACGCTTCTTATCGCGGTTTTGCTGAGCAGTTGTGATTTGTTCGTCGGGGGGCGCGGCCCAACGGGAAGAACCGGAGGGACGGGATCGAGCGGTTCTCTTTGGTACACCGGAGAAAACCTTCCTGACGAAGAGTTAGGTAACGACGGGGACTACTATTTAATCACAATCGGCGGGTCTTTGTATCAGAAGATAGACGGCGAGTGGAGCTATATCGGTAACATCACCGGTGCCGACGGACTCGACGGAAAAAACTGGCTTGCCGGAACCGCTCACCCTGATGACAGCTCCGAAGGGGTGAACGGCGATTTCTATTTAGAAACCGATACGGGGAATACTTATATAAAATCGGCGGGAATCTGGACATTTAACTCTAATATCGAAGGAAAAAAGGAGTTCCAGTTACTTATTTCCGTTCACAGCAACAATAATCCACAAGCAAATGTAAATCTGAACGTAGACGGCGCCGACTACGGCGGCAGCGGCAACGACGGGGTTATTTCCCTGAGCTTTGATACCGTTGGGGCGGTAAATATCGGTCTCAGCCGCGAGTTTTTTACTTCGGTCAATTACGCCGGTATAACCCCTCAGGAAGACTTGAATCCTTTGCCTCTCGCTCTTGAAATTTCCCCCCAGATCTTTTTTCCCGATCCCGGCGGTGGTGGAGTAATCCGTGTCGACGATATGACCGGAGCCAACCCCGTTGCAATAAATTCGATTAACGGCACCGCCTTCGTCGCACCGCATTGGGTGGAAGTGGATTATGAGAATGGATGGATTTACGTAATCGATAACAACGAAGCGGGAAATGCCGGGAGCGTTACGGACCTGCTGTTTCGATTCGATGAGTTTACCGAACTCGAGCAGAATGCTCAAATCCTCACCCTCGATATTACTACCATGGGCACCGACATTCCTTACGCTTCCCAGATCGCTTTGACGGATTCCAGCGGTCTTTATCTCGCCCACCAGGATGGCAGTACGCTCTTCTACTTCCCCAATGTAGAAGATTTTTCTACATATATCACCGACAGCCTTATAATAACTCCCTATGTGGCAGGATTGACGGTTTCCGGCGCCGGCGACGTCATCTGGTCGGTAGCCCAGACAAATGTATCGGATTCCAACATACAGAAGTCCAGCACGATAATGGACAATTCGGCGGTATTAAATTTCACCGGCGCTGTAATCACCCAGGGATCTGCGATCAATGAGTTGACCGGTCCGACTCGGCTATTCACCGACTCGAATTACCTGTATATCAGCGATACCGGAGATTCAATCAACGCCGTTGATCCCTTTTACAATCACCGGATAGTCCGGTATGATCTGGCCGGGACGAATCCCGTCTCATACGGGGCGGTGGGCTCGGGTATCGGGCAATTTGATTTCCCGGTTCTCATGGGGCTGCTGCCGGATAATAAATTGTACATCCTGGATATGGGAAATGACCGAATAGTGTGCATCGACGCCGACTCATTCGACGGTACCGGGTGGGAGGAGTTCGCGGCGGGAGTCGATCTTATATATTTCCTGGACAGTCCCGGAGTATAATATTCACGGCATTTGTTCAGACTTCTTTTTGTAGAACCAGATGGCTCCACTGCGCTTCGGAAGAGCGAGGGTGATACCGTCACGGATAAGTTCCTCTCCCGAGATATCCTTCTTTTCACCGGTTTCCTCGTTCTCGAAGAGATACACAGAGTCCGGACTTATACATACTGGATGGATGGTGACGGTCTCCTCCGGAGATTCCGGAAGACGAATTCCCTGGACAAATCCATTGCCCGTTTCCGGGAGGTCAAACTGAAGAGCTACCCATTTTAGGGCGTTGCGGTGTAACGGAATAAGAGAGTAGTAATCACCGTATAGTACCAGATTGGATGCCCTTCGCCAGATGCCGATCATTTTTTTCGCGAGCGCATAATCGTAGTCGTCCCGGCGGATGTCTAAAGCAGGGAACAGCATGGGAGCCATGGCGCAGTGATAAGAGAAGCTGTCTACTTTATGGGAGAATCTGGCATATCCGCCGATATCCCAGGAATGTGTGCCTTCTTTGAAGTAAGGTATCCACGAGTACATCGTATGGTGGAATGCCAATTTTACCGGATGTTCACCGTACCCGTAATCGGTATAGTGCAACGGCACCGAGCGGCGCATGGTTTCCAGATCATTGCGGCGTCCTCCGCTCGCGCATGAATCAAGCCACAGACCCGGATTCCGTTTCAGCAAATCATCCCAGAATTTTAGGTAGCCCTGGACGTGCAGGTTTTCGTTCATGCCACTGCGGTCAGGTAGATCATTACTGCGCCAGTATCTCAGCGGCTCGAAGTTAAAATCCTGCCTGTAGATCCCTATGCCGTTGTCCGCGATCAAGCGGCATAGATGCTCGGTCAGCCATCGGCGGCATTCCGGGATACCCAGGTTTAGCAGTCTGTTTTGACGTTCGTACTTTGTCAGCAGTTCGTCATCGACGCCCTTTACAGACAGCAGCCATTCCGGGTGTTCCGCCATGAGATTGGTACCGGGGCGAACTCTTTCGGGCTCAAACCAGAGTAGCAGGTCGGCGCCGTCTTGCTTCGCACGGTCTGAAACCGGCTTCAGGCCTTTGGGAAACCTTTCCGAATCAGGCACCCAGGATCCGGTTATCGGCCACTTCCTTTTTTGGTTTTCGTCGTAGCAGGGATACCATCCCGCGTCGATCCACCAGACGTCAAAATAAATGCCGCGCTGTTTGAACTTCTCCATATACCGGAGCTGGTTTTCTTCGGTAGCTGCCGTGAACTCTTCGCCTTCGTCGGGCGCCGCGCAGGCCAGGAGCGGTTTCATCGGCTGGCCGTCAGACCGCGGGAGGATGTGGGTTAGGTACCATCGGCGCCATAGGTTCACGGCCCTCGAAACACCTCCGGTCCATGATAAAACGGTTATTCGGGGCGTACGGATGCTTTCTCCGGGCAGAAGCCGTATGTCCGTCTTTTCCTGTCCGGCCTGAACCCGAACACCATCGGTTACTGCACTGAAACCCGCCGACCACTGGGCCGGCCAGCCGATTGCCAGAGATAACCCGCCACCCTCGAAGATAAGGCGGAAGTAGGGGAATGCGCCGTCGCAGGGGCGGCCGCCGTTAGGAGCCAGCGTTATCGTTTCTCCCGGGTGCAATGGAGTCTCACAAGGCGTATATCCATCCCCGCTGTAGAAATCACCATTGCCGTGATCCAGGATTGGTGATGCCCCCTTGAGTTCCCAGTCCGCGGCGAGGGCGTCTCGGATTGCCGGTGCCGGTTCATGGCCTTTGTTGGTGAACCATGCCACCCATTCGATGACGGGATAATCCTGGTACTCGGTGTATTCAACCCGGACATTCATGCCGGTTTCGGAGTCATTGCCTTCGAACACCGTTTCGATGATATTGGCATCGATGCGGCGTCTATTAGAGACCGGGTTCCATTCTTCGGGGATGCCGCAAATGGCCTTCCCGTCGAACACGAATGAAATGGGAAGTTTCTCGGGTTCTGAGAAAAAGTGGCTCGCTAACTCCCGGCTCTTCACCATATCTTGAGGTTTTATGAACGAGACGGCCTCGGTGTTATTCATTTTGGCTCTACTCTTCGCCGCCATCGACTTTGAAGCTATCGATCAATTTCTCAAGCGCATCCACGTTTTCGGAGTTTTCGGTACCTGCTTCGCTGACCGATTCAGCGGAGCTGTACAC
>JABGPX010000772.1 GCA_018644745.1 Spirochaetales bacterium | reverse complement strand
ACGGCGACGGCAGCGTGTGGCGGCTGTACATCTTTATCCGTGACACCATCGCGTTCGACATCGTAGATTCGCCTTCTGTTGCCCGCGAAGGAGGACTGGCTTTCGGTGAGTTCCAGAACCTGCTTTCCGATCTCCCTGGAGATCCGCTGTTTGAGACAATTCCGGATTTTCACGACATGGAAAAGCGGCTTTATACTTTTCAAACGACAGTAGACCTGGATACCGATTCCAGAGGTGGCGTGGCAGCGGCGGAAATTGATTTTATATCTCGACGGGCAGAAGAGATGACAATTTTTCAGCGTTTTGGGCGTGAAGGAAAGCTGGAAAAGCGGATTACTCACAACGACACCAAGATCAATAACGTGCTTATGGATTCCGATGACTGTTCGGCGGTATGTGTGATCGATCTCGACACGGTAATGCCGGGTTACATCCTGTTTGATTTCGGCGACAGTATTCGCACTGCTACTAATACTGGTGCTGAGGATGATCTGGATCTCACAAAGGTCGGCTGCGACTTGGAGCTCTTTGAAGGATATACAAACGGATATCTGGCTTCCGCAGGCGCTTTCCTGTCGGAAGTAGAATTGAGCTTACTCACAGTTTCCGCCCGGGTCATGACCTTTATTATCGGATTGAGGTTTCTCACCGATTTCATCGACGGTGACAAATATTTCAAAGTCCATCGACCAGGACACAATCTCGACAGGGCCCGGGCGCAGTTCAAACTGCTTTCTTCTATGGAAGAAAAAGCTGATGAAATGGAAAAAATAGTAAAACTCGCGAGGGAGAGGCAAAATGGCTGATCGTGATATTGTCCGGGAGCTGGCTCGGCAAGTCGCTGAAATTGCAAATAAAGATGTGCAGGATCAGAGGAGAGAATTGTGGGCCAGGCACAACAACTTTGAAGAGGTGCCGGTTCCAATTTATATTCGCGCGGTCGCGCAGCGGGAAACAATTACCCCTTTTCTGGTATGTACCGATCCCTTCTACCGACAACATGAAGAATTCCTCCGCAGGATGGTCCTGCAGGATACTCTCGGTGATGATTATGTTATTGAACCATATATCACATTAGGCGCTTCTCTCGAGCTTCCGGAGGCCGGCGGATGGGGAGTTCCCCTATCCCATGGAAAGACCGATCCGGTTTCCGGGGGCTACACCATTGAGGCGCCGTTGAAGACGCTTGATGATATCGAGAATATGGTAGTTCCGAAGCACAGCATCGACGAGAAAAAGACCGCCGAGAGAGTATCTAAGCTCTCAGAAGCGGTTGATGGAATTCTCGAGATTGAAGTGGACAGAACTCCTTTCTGGTACAATTGGCATGCGGACATATCGACCGATGTGGCTCAGCTTCGAGGAATTGAACAGATTCTCTGGGATATGGTTGACAATCCAAAGGGCCTCCACCGGCTTCTTACCTTTATGAGAGACGGTATTCTCAAAGCCCAGCAGGAAGCTGAAGATGCCGGTGATTTTCGGCTTTCCAGCCATTACAACCAATCGATGGCTTTCGCGAAAGAGTTTGAAGATCTCAGAGCCGGTTCAGAGCCGGTAAAGCGCAGCGAGCTTTGGCTTTTTGTGGCCTCTCAGGAAACCAGCGTCGTGTCTCCTGAAATGTTCGATGAGTTTATCCTGAGCTACCAGGAACCGATTATGCGTCACTACGGCCTGCTATCGTACGGCTGCTGCGAAGATCTTGATAAGAAAATACCGCTGCTGAAGCGGATACCGAACCTTCGCCGCGTGGCGGTTACACCGTTTACCGATGTACTTTCTTGCGCCGAGCAATTGGGGGATGCATATATCTGCTCATGGCGGCCGAGTCCCGCGGACATGGTGGCGTATGGCCACGACCGCGATCGGATTAAGAAAACGGTGAACGAGGCAAAAGCCGCCTTCGACGCCAACAATTGCCGCTTTGATGTCTGTTTGAAGGATGTTGAAACGGTGCAGGGCGATGTAAACAGAATAAGGCAGTTTGTGGAGATCATCAGACGAGAGACAGAATTATGAGAGCTGTAAAAATCCTCGAGCCGGGGAGAATAATCATTGATGAGATTGATATTCCGGCACCCGGGCCTCATGATGTGGTTATCAAGGTTCTCGCGAGCGGAATCTGCGGAACCGATGTTCATATCTACAAGGGCGAATATCTTGGAACCTATCCGGTTATCCCCGGACATGAAGGCGCGGGTTTTGTTGAATCTGTCGGCGCGGCAGTCTCCGGAGTAAAACCCGGAGATTCTGTCGCGTTCGAGCCGAACATCTCCTGCGGATCCTGTGTCCATTGCCAGAATAACCGGCAGAACTTCTGTGAAGAATGGTTCGGCATCGGCGTAACCCGAGACGGATGCATGGCCGAATATGTTCTCAGCCCGGATCAAAACGTATTTAATACTTCAGGCCTAGGGCCGAAAATAGCCTGTTATATGGAACCGCTTTCCTGTGTTATTCACGGGATTCAGAAAGCAAGTATTCGGATGACCGACAGGGTGCTGCTTGCCGGTGCCGGCCCGATCGGTCTCTTGCTTCTCCAGGCTGCTCAAACGCTGGGCGCAGGAATGATCGATGTTGTGGAAAGAAACCCATCGAGAAGACGCGTAGCGGCGGATCTCGGCGCCGATCAAACTTTTGAATCTTTCGATGAGCTCGAGGTTGATAGATATGATGTGGTTATCGACGCGACCGGCGCGATACCCGTACTTGAAAAACTGATACAGTTCTCCCGTTTTGGCGGAACCATGCTTTTCTTCGGCGTCGCGCCGTCAGGTGAAATGATGAAGATTGAGCCATTTCAGATTTTCAAAAAAGGTTTAACCATAGTTTCCTCCTACACGTCCCTAAGAAAATCGCTGCAGGCAGTAGAACTATTGAGATCAGGAGCCATAAAAGTAGACACGCTTACTTCCCACATTGTTGGGCTAGATGATATGGAACGGGGAATCGGCTTACTCGAAACGGGAAGCGACGGTGTAATGAAAGTGATAATCGATCCTACCATTTAAACAACCGAGGAGCAGTCATTGGAAGAGACCTATTATGTCGGAGCCCTGGACCAGGGAACTACGAGCACTCGATTCATGCTTTTCGATCATGACGGCCATATGGCGGCATCTCATCAGCTTGAACATCACCAAATATTTCCGAAACCCGGGTGGGTGGAGCATGATCCCCTCGAGATCTGGGACAGATCATGCAACGCAATCTCCGGTGCCTTATCGCACATCGACTACAGGTCGGGGCAGCTCAAGGCGATTGGAGTAACAAACCAGCGTGAGACGACGGTTGTGTGGGATCCGGTTACCGGTCAACCTTTCATGAATGCCATTGTATGGCAGGACACCAGGACCTCGGATATGATCGAAGCTCTAGCGGTAGAGTACGGCAAGGATGGGTTTCGAAAAAAAACGGGGCTCCCCTTAGCTACATATTTCGCGGGTCCGAAGATGGCCTGGATACTCGAGAATGTGGCGGGAGTGCGGGAGGCGGCGGCTGCAGGCCGGGCGATTTTCGGCACGGTTGATTCCTGGCTTGTATGGAATCTCACCGGAGGCGTCGATTGCGGCGTCCACATTACGGATGTCACCAACGCAAGCCGCACCATGCTCATGAATATCGAATCTCTCAAATGGGATTCCGACATGCTTTCTCTCTTGAATATTCCTTCATCGATGCTTCCCGAGATTCATCCATCTATCGCATCAGAACCATATGGCTATACCCGTGAAGCCGGACCTTTCGATGAGCGAATACCGATAAGCGGCATTCTCGGAGATCAGCAGGCGGCGGTGTACGGTCAATGCTGCTTTACTGAAGGCTCATCGAAGAACACGTATGGAACCGGCTGCTTTCTTCTCATGAACACCGGTGAGGAAATTATAAACTCCCGATTTGGACTGGTGACCACCGTCGCG